>NZ_LT854636.1:0-256951 GCF_900184255.1 Haloimpatiens massiliensis
TTAAATTTAATTTTAGAAATTCTTCTTTTAGACAGATAAAATTATCGTAAGCCTGGCAAGGACGCCAGGCTAGCGAACCTGAGGCAGGACGCTGAATGTGAGCGTTAGATAATTTTATATGGCTAAAAGATTAGAATTTCTTAAATTAAATTTATTGTTCCGAGCTTTTATGCAAGTCATGGAGGAGAAATTTCATAATTCTATCACATTATACCTTTTTGTGGTTTAATCATGGTATAAAATTATAGAAAAATAATTTCACGTAGTATTTAAATTTCCCCTCTACAGAAAGTATATATTTTTCTATAAAGTTTATGAATTCTTTCCTGTTAAAATTATTCTCAATTATATTTCCATAATGTTCCTTATAATATACATCTACCATATTTGAAAGCTTTTCTCTAAGCTTATCATCTTTTATATTCTCTACAAACTCCTTATCCCCTATGCTTTCTCCTCTTACTATATCTATACTCTTAAGTCTTCTAGCTGTGAAACAATAAAGAGGTATAATACTATTTGATTTTATAATTTTTCTTCTTTTAACCTTATAAAGTACGTAACTCAAAGCTAAAATACCTATAGAAGCTAGTATGGTAACAATTATTTTTATTTGTTTACTAGTTAATTTAATTTTGTGATTTTCTGATACGGTTTGCTCTTTTTGTATATTTTGTACTTTATTCTTATTTTTGTTAATTTTTATATCGTCTATATTTATATTCGCATTTTTTTTCTTTTTATTTCTTCTATATTCCACTGGAGTAGGTGATGCATCTGCTATGGCCCAAATATCCTTTTCAGGATCAATTAATACCTCACACCAAGCATGAGCTTCTTCATTAGTTACATTTATACGCGTGTTTCCCTCTCCCTTTCTATCAACTTTAAAGCCTTCGGAATATCTAGCAGGCACTCCCGCTATTCTGCACATAACAGTCATAGCTGTAGCAAAATACGTACAGTATCCTTTTTTTTCATCAAAAAGAAAATAATCTACGAAATCTCTTCCCTCTGGTACATCAAAAACTTCTAATGTATATTGATAGTTTTTATTTAAATAATTTATTATCCTTTCTACTTTCTCTTCGCTGCTCCTGCTTCCAGCTACTATATCATAAGTTAATTCATAAACCCTCTCTGGAACAGAATTGGGCATCTGCAAATAATCTCCATACTTAATCTTTAACGTATCATCGCTCATTACAATAAGACTTTCTCCTATATTCTCTCGTTTTATAGAATTCATATCTCTAAATTTACTTTCTTCCCCTTTATCATATATCATTTCACCTAAAAAATAAGTGCTATAGTTTATATCATTTTCCCTAATATATTTTGTAAACTCCTCAATAGTCTGTACGGCTCCATCTGTATATTTCACTGAATATGGTGAATCCTGAATCTGTGAACTTATAAATACAGGAGTATTATCATAATACACTGTACTATTTACGCCCTCAATATCATAAGGATTTAGTGGAACTAATAAGGATGTGCTTCTTATTTCTTTAGGGATAATTTTCACTTTACGTTTTTTAATACCTTTTGTATTAAATACGCCAAATTTTCTTATATTTTGATTTTCTTTTTTCCAATAAGATATATTTTTGGATTTCCACATAACGCCATTATAATAATTTTTCATGGATCCCCTAATATATTTTATATAATTACCATCCATCTCAAAGGCTACCTTATCGTCTAATATTATTCTTCCTCCTAGTTTTTTATCATTATTTGAATATCCTGATAGTCTTAAATTATATGAACTTCCCTTAGCTACATCTAGAGGATTATTTTGAAAATTTTTTGCGAATCTATTTACAAAATTTCCTTTGTGATTAGTATAATATTTTCCCTTAAAATTTTGTGGTAAAACTATAGATATAGTTGAAACTATTAATGAAAAAATACAGGAAAATATAACTACTTTTTTAAAATTAAGCTTAATTTCAACATTATCTTTAAGAAGTTTTTTCCGCATCTTGCTGTAGGCAAAAATCCCACTAGAAAATAAAGAAATAAATAAGAACATCTTTAGGTTTTTCTTTACATCCTCGGTATACCCCAAAAACCACATGGATGTTACATAGGCCAAATTCATAAGTATTATTAAATTATTAAATTTATAACTTATACCTAAAACTAGTGGTACTACTAATACAAAAGCTAATATAAACATAAATTTATATTGAGCAAAGGCTGTAGGTTGTATTTTTTCAGTTAAAGTATAGAGCTCATTAAAATTGTTTATAAACTCTTTTTCAATAAAGCCATAAAAATTATTTCTATTATTATATACAATTAAAAATAAAAAGAGAAATATAGCTCCTGTAGCTATTAATCTATATTTTCCCCTCTTCAAAACATAACTATATATCCAATATATAAATAAACTTATTAAAAATAAAAATATAATATAGAAATAGCTAAATCCTTTTATTATTAAAGTATCTTTTAATAGCTTCATTGCAAAGAGCAAATTAACAAGAACTCCAAAAATTAGAGCCCCTCTCTCTTTTATCCAGTTCAATACTTTTCCCCCCTGATCTGACAGTTGACAATTTACATTTGTGAATTAATAATTCTTTATTCATAATTTTGTTATCACTCTAAAGAATGTTTTCTTCTACAATTTCATTAATTAAAGTCTAAAACCATATACAAAAATTGTATTAATTCTTTTTAACAATATTTAATTGAAATCCTTCTGTATTATACTGTTAATATTTATTGTTCTAACCCCTATTTTCTCTAAAGCATCTATGTATTTAGCATTGTATGTATCAGCCAAATAATATAATAACACTACTTTATAATTCTTGTTTATTAGTGAACATAACGTATTCCAAATTTTTTCATGAACTTCTGAAGTAACTATATAAATAAGTCCACTATAAGAAATATATTTTATATTCATATCTATAAAATCACAAAAATCTACATTGCCGTCACTTTTCTCATTTACCATATCTTCCATAAATTCATTAAAAGATTGTCCATTATATACTTCTAGCTTAGTATTTTTACTATCATTTATAAATATTTTACTTTTAATTCCATTTATATTCATATAGTTTATCAATGAAGCTGCTATCTCTATACATTTATCCTCTATCCATTTACCATCCTTAGATGTGTAGCTCTCTCTACTCATATTCAAAAAAACATTAGCCAACTTTCCACTAGTGCTTTCAAAATTTTTAACATAAAGCTGCCTTTGTTTAGCACTTAGCTTCCAATGTACTCTTTTTAGACTATCACCACTTACATACTTTCTAATATCTTTTAACAAAGATGTATCCTCATTAAAATTTCTATTTATACTTCTACTATCACAAGTTCCATCTCCAAAAACCCACTTACCATCTATTGGATATATTTTAGGATAAACTTTTATCAACTTATCTCCCACGTAATACTTCCTTTTTAAAGAAAATATATTAAATAAATCATACGCCATTATATTAAATTCCCCTAAATCAAACACCCCTCTAGAGTTAAATATTAAATTTAGTTTTATAATTTCACTTTTATTAGAATCTACATATACACAATGACCATGATAATTTTTATCAAACAGCTTAATGCTATTATTAAATATATAAAGATATGGAATACTATAGTTTTTTACCAGTACTTCTAAGTCATCACTTTCCCCTACGGTGTAAGAATTCTTTTTATCTCTAAAAACTAAGTGCAATTTTCCCATTACTTTATAGATGTATATAAGCTCAATAATTAATGTAACCACAAAAGTATAAAAAACAGCATAAGGAAGATTTCCTCCTAGTATAATTGCCACTATAAAGGAAATTACAAGAATAAATATAAACTTTTTATTTATCTTTATCATTTTCATTTACCTTAGGTACAGCTATAGTGTTTAAAATATCTTTCACTACATCATCTGATGTATAATTGCTTACCCTTGCTGAAGGGGTTAATATTATTCTGTGGCTTAATACTGATAGAGCATTTTCTTTTACATCTTCAGGTATTACATAATTTCTGCCATTTATAAGTGCATTAGCTTGTGACACTCTAAGAAGTGCTAAAGTTGCTCTAGTACTTGCACCTAGTACTAAAAATTTATTATTTCTGGTGGCATCAATTATATTTATTATATATTTATTTATATCCTCGCTAACATATATTTCTCTAACTTTATGCTGCAATAGCATTATATCTTCTGCTTCTGCAACGGCTTCAATATCTTCAATAGGCTCATTTTTCCTATATACATTTAATATGCTTAATTCTGCATCCTGACTTGGATAACCTATTCTAACTTTCATCATGAATCTATCTAGCTGAGCTTCTGGAAGTGGATATGTACCTTCATACTCTATAGGATTTTGAGTAGCTAAAACAAAAAAAGGACTTTGTAGTTTATATACATTATTTCCTTCTGATACCTGTCTCTCCTCCATTACTTCCAGCAATGCTGCTTGAGTTTTAGGGGAAGTTCTATTTATTTCATCTCCCAGAACTATGTTAGCAAAAATAGGTCCCTTCATAAATTGAAATTCCATGGTCTTTTGATTATAAATAGATACCCCTGTTATATCTGAAGGTAACAAGTCTGGCGTAAATTGTATTCTACTATAGGATAAATTAAGTGACTTAGCTAAAGCCTTCACCAACATAGTTTTACCAACACCAGGTATATCCTCTATAAGAATATGTCCATTAGATATTATTCCTTTTAATATGTTTCTTATTTCAGCATTTTTACCTATTATAACCTTTTCCATGTTACCTATTATTTTTTCTAACAATTCAACTTCTTTACTCATTTTCATTACCCCCTCTGTTTTGTTTCATTTCAATCACCAACCCCTATTCACTGATCTAGAATTCATGGTTTTATTAACTTTTAATTTTAAATTTATAAATTTCTAGTTCTTCATTGATGATTTAATATTCTAAATAATTAGTTACATCTATTATATAACTTTATTGTGATATTTTCTATTTTTTCCATAAAAATAATACTCATAAAAACATGAGTATTATTTGTTTTAATTGGTTTTAGTATTGTTTGTACTTTGATTTGCTGGTTTTGTACCTGTTTTAGTGGTGTCTACTGGTTTCTCAGGAACTTCTTCTTGTTTAGGAGTTTCCGCATTTGGCTTAGAAGGCTCTTCACTCGGTTTGGTATTTGGTTTAGGATTCTCTTCTGGTTTCTTTTCAGGTTTCTTAGTTCCTTTTTTCACTATACCATTTACGGGTCTATAAAAGTCATCTGATACTAGTTCCTTTTTAACCAAATTGCCGTTTTCATATATATTTCTATAAACCTTAACTTTATAACCTGTATGCGCAGGTTGAATCTGCTCTGTCTTTCCTTCTTCTAAATTTGGATCATCTTTAGTCTGACTGGAGGCTTGCAATGTTTGATATATATTATTTTCCAAAGAGTAAGTTCTATTTTTTAAACTTTTATTGCTGTATATATTGAAAGTAACTACTCTACCACCTGTATGTCCTACAATATAAATAGGATATTTAAAGGTATTCTTAAATTTATAATCTATATTTCCATAATCTACAGTAGCGTCCATACCATAAGGCACATAACTGGATGGAAATGAATGATGAGCTCTTTCTACAGAACTTAACCCAGTCTTCAATACTACATTATAAAGGGTACTTGATACTTGACATACTCCTCCACCTAATCCCGATTCCAACTTGTTTCCAACTATTACTCCAGCTGCCATGTAACCTTTCTCTGCTGTTCTTCTTCCAACTACATCATTGAAGCTAAATACTTCTCCTGGCATTATCAATGTTCCATTTATACTTTCAGTTGATAATTTAACATTAGTAGCTCTTGCATAGGAGGAACTTCTATAGCTTGTACTAAAAGTTGCTAATAGAGTATCTATTTGTTTTAATTTTTCTTTAGTTGCCTTTGGCTTTGCAACTTGAAGTGGTGCATCTAAGTTAAAATCTTCACCATTATTTTTTTCTATTTTCTCTTTTATTTCTTTCTCTAGTTTATCTGCCAGAAGCTTTTTTCCCTGAACTTCTGGAATTATTTCTATACCTCCAGCATTAGTAAAGTTTATCTTTGCATCCTTAGGTTCTTTGTTTACATTTTTGGAAATTCCATCAATTATATTCTTCATTTTCTTCTCATCATAGGTAAATTTAGGAGCAAACGTCCTTTCTTTGGCCTTTTTTATATAAAAATATTTTTTAAAAATATTTCCTTCTTTACCATAAGAATATACCTCATCTAAGGTAGACTTAATGTTATACTTAATATTTAAATCAGAATACTGTATATAATAGCTTTTTCCTTCCGCCCTTATTGTGATTTTATTATTTTTTTGTATGGATTTTTGTCTTTCACTTAATAATTTAAAAGCTTGTTCCTTAGTTTTTCCTGATAAATCTACCCCACTTACCTTAACTCCAGGTGAAATAGTTTCTTGGTATTTTTTCACTGTAAAATAGGCATAACTAGTAAATCCCACTAAAAGAAACATAATTACTGATATAACTACAATAAATATATTTCTATATGGTTTTTTATCTACACTTTTTATTTTCATAGCACTTCTCTCCTTTGCATATCCTAAATCATTATACTACAAAAATCATTAATGTTAATATATTTTTATATTTAAATATATTACTATATATTTAAAAAAATCACTCTATATATTTACAATTACTTCTATGAAAAAACATTATTTATGAATCTCTAAACACTAATTCTAACTCCATAAAATATCTTCCCGCATTATGGACTATTTTTAAGTATTTAAATAGTATAAATTTCTCTATATTACCAATTTGAAAATATAATTTTATTTAAAAAAATATTTAATTATGTTAAAATTAATAAATAATATTTCAAACTATTTTAGGGGGAATTGACATGAATTTAAATGAGAGGAAAATTAAATACTACTTAAATAATGTTTTAACTATACCTAGTCCAACAGGTTATACTAGCAAAATAATGGACTATATAAAAGAAGAATTACATATTATCAGTGCTTATTATTACACCACTAACAAAGGTGCCATAATTGTTTCTATTAAAGGAAAAGATGATGAAAATCAAAGAACCTTGTCTGCCCATGTGGATACATTAGGGGCTATGGTTAAAGGCATTAACTCTAATGGTACTTTAGCTTTAACTCCACTAGGTGGATACATGATGAACTCAATAGAAGGAGAAAATTGTACTGTGGAAACCATCGAGGGTAAAGTTTTCACTGGAACAATTCAAACCAAGAAACCATCCGTACATATAAGTGGTAACGATGCCAGAGAACTTAAGAGAACTCCTGAAAATATGGAAGTAGTTTTAGATGAAAAAGTTTTTTCTAAAGAAGATGTGGAAAAATTAGAAATAAATGTAGGCGATTTTATATGCTTAGATAGCAGGACATCATTTACTGAAAAAGGTTTTATAAAAACAAGACATCTAGATGATAAAGCTAGTGTAGCTATTCTTCTTTACGTTATAAAATATATATTAGAAAATTCTCTAGACCTTCCTTACACAACAAATATATTAATAAGTAATTATGAAGAAGTTGGTCATGGTGCTTGTTATATTCCCCCAAAAACTAAAGAATTTATCTCAGTTGATATGGGTGCTCCTGGGCTAGATCAAAATTCTTCTGAATATTGTGTATGTATATGTGCTAAGGATTCTTCTGGTCCTTACGATTTAGATATTAGAAAGAAGTTAACAGATATATGTAAAAAAAATAATATAAATTATAAGATAGATACTTATCCCCATTATGGTTCTGATGCTTCTGCCGCCCTTAGAGCTGGCTATGATATAAAAACTGGTCTTATTGGCCCGGGTATTTTTGCATCCCATGCTTATGAAAGAACTCATATGGATTCTGTTTTAGCTACTACAGAACTTGTTCTTAACTATTGCAAAAGCAATTAATTAAAACCCTTCGCATAAAAAAACTACCGAGTTTTCATGCAAAATATTACCTAGAAAACTCGGTAGTTTTTTTATATCATGTCCACTACCATAAAAGCTAAATTATTTGAATGTGCCTTAGCTGCTAAATAATGTTTTTTAGTCTTATATCAAATAAACAATTTATTTAGTATAATGAATATCTTTGTTATATGGACAATCTGTTATTGCTTTTTCTGAGATTTTTTATATTCACTCTCTCTTCTTCACTTAATCTCTTGGATTCTAATATCTTTTGTATAGATTTATTTCTAACTTCCCGGGAAATTTTTTCACTTTCTATAAATTCTAAAGCTAATGATCCATCCACAAAATAGCAAGTACTTATAAGCCAAGCCATACCCATTACAACATAATATTCTTTACTGTCTACATACCGTATCATAAGAAATATATCTTCTATATGTTTTTGATCTGTAAAATAGTTGTTCAGTAATACTAAGCCAAATCTAATTTCCCATGGATTAGCACTGCGTATATATTTTTTAGTCCTTATAAAAAAGCTCTCTCTACTTTCTTTAACTACTTTTTTCAAGCTTCCAACAAAACTATCACATAAAGCCCAATTGTGGATTCTTAGAATGTATAAATCTATATTATTAAACATATTCTTAGTGTCTTCATAGGGCAAATTGGGAAGAAGCATACCCTGAATAAGCTTTTCTTCATAGGTATCTCCCTCTTCTAAAAAATTATAAAAATTCATTAAGTCATTATTCTTACAAAGACTTTTACTTATCTTCTTTAGTATAGGAATTCTAATGCCTATAGACTTTCCTAAGTCAGGAATAATTTTTTCATTAAATTTCTTATATTCTTCATCCTTTATTGAATATAAAAACTCTTTAAATTCTTCATATTTTTCCTTATTCCATTGAATAATACTTAAATTATCTACATCCATATAATCTCTCCCAAAAATTTATTTAAACTACCATCCACCCGAAGAGCCTCCTCCAGAAGAGCTTCCTCCTCCGAAGCCTCCAAAGCCTCCGCCTGAACTTCCACCAGAACTTCCGCCACCAAAACCTCCAAATCCGCCAAAGTGATCATCGTCATCATCATGGAAGTTTCTTCTTCCTCTTCTTCTATTAAAAAGAGAATCCCAAAACATAAATTCCATTAACCTACCCAAAACTCTGCCCTTATTTGCAAAAATATCTAATAATATTAATATAACTATTATACTAACAAATTTATTTGCACCTTTGGAATCACTAGCTCCTGACTTACTTTTAGGTAAGTTAACTTTTTTATTTTTATCTAAGCTTACATTATACTCCTTGGCTATTTTATCTACCAATGCAGAATAACTATATTTTAATCCTTTACCATAATTACCTTTCTGAGCTTCTGGCGTAAAATATTCTTCCATTATCCTTTTAGATTGTATATCCGTAACAGCTCCCTCTAATCCTGTGCCTACTTCAACCTTCCATTTTCTATCCTTTTCAGCCACTAGTATTAAAAGACCATTATTTTTACCTTGCTCACCAATTCCCCATTTTCTAAAAAGCTTATTAGCATAGTCATCTATATCTTTATCCTCTAAAGATTTTATAGTGACTATTACTGCTTGAGCACCTGTTTTATCTTCTAGCTCTTTTCCTATAGATACTATGGTCTCTAATTCATCTTTTTCTATTATATCTGCATAGTCATTTACATACTTATATTCTGTAGGTTTTGGATAATCAACCTCCCCATATACCGGTTGAAAGCATAAAAAACATGTAAAAAATATACTTAGTAAAGTAAATAAAAATCTATTCTTCGATTTTTTCATAATCATACATCCCATTTAATTATTTTTAATTGTTATCTATTTATTATTAATCCAATATATTTCATGATATATTTTTACAACTTTTCCTTTTTGTATTAACAATTATTTTCCTTTTACATTAGAAAAGTCTACTTTTGGAACTTCTTTTGCTCCATTTGAAGCCTTGTAATACTCTTTTTTCTCAAATCTAAAAATACTTGCTACTATGGAATTAGGAAATTTTCTTATGCTTACATTATATTTGTTTACGCTTTCGTTATAATCTCCTCTAGCTATAGTTATTCTATTTTCTGTACCTTCTAAAGATGTCATTAAATCTCTAAAGTTTTCGTTAGATTTTAACTCTGGATACTTTTCAACAACTACTAATAATCTAGATAGTGCTGATGATAATTGTCCATCTGCATTAGCCTTTTCTTGCATATTCCCTGCTCCTGCTAATTTTGATCTAGCTTCAGCTATATCTGTAAATATCTCTTTTTCTTGTGTAGCATATCCTTTAACGGTTTCCACAAGATTAGGAATTAAATCCATTCTTCTTTGAAGTTGCTTTTCTATTTCACTTTGGCTCTGCTCTACCTTTTGTTCCAAAGATACCATTTTATTGTATGTTCCTACTAAAGGTACTGCTATTACTAAAATCACTGCTAAAACTATTAGTACCGTTTTTAAAGTCTTGTTCATAATATCCACCTCCAAAATACTCTATTCTTAACTTTAAATATAATATATCTATTATAATACATTTATAAATAAAATGCAGTTATTATATTATATAAATTACTTGTTATTTCTATTAAATATATTAATATATTGTTCTATTATAATACTTAATTCATATGTATAATATGTATAATTATCTATACATTATAAAATATATAACTTTAAGCTAAAATTTATTATTTAATTTTAATTTTTTTATTCTATTATTACCATGCCATCCCATATTTTATTAAAATTTTAATTAATACCAAATATAATCTAGATAATAAACGAGACATTTCTTAATTTCATATAATTAATTATGGTTATTATATATATCTGAAAACTCAATATTAATTCTTTCAATATTATTGTATTTTTTTATAGAATCTTCTTGATAACATTTACAACTTTCTCCAACTAGTTTTATTGGAAGCTTTATTGTAAACTCTGTTCCCTTGTTTTCTTCACTCTGTAAAGAAATTTTCCCTCCATGCATTTTTACTAAAGATTCTACCAAAGAAAGCCCTATGCCACTGCCCTCTCTATTTCTAGATAAAGATTTATCTACTTGAGTAAATCTACTAAACACTTCTTTTTGCTTTTCCTTAGGTATTCCTATACCAGTGTCTTTAACTACTATGTCTATGTAATCTTCCCTATCAAAAATATTTACATATATATTTCCTCCAGGCTCAGTAAATTTAATAGCATTGGATAATAAATTCAAAATTATTCTCTCTATTTTATCTGGATCACAAGCCATAATCTTTTCCTCTACATCCGTATCAAAAATCAACTGTATATCGTGTTTTTCTATATAATCTCCTACTGATAGAGATATATCTTCCACAAGATTTACTATATTACAATTACACATATGTATTTCATAAAAACCAGCACTAATCTTGGTAATATCAATTAAATTATTCACTACTCTTATTAATCTATAGCAATTCTGTTTCATTATACTTAAATATTTATTAAATTTAGAATCATTATACTTATTTTCACTTTTTTTATATAACTCCATAACCTGAAGTGCAGAGAATATAACATTTACAGGAGTTTTTAATTCATGTGAAATATTTGCGAAAAATTCATTCCTTATTCTATCGTATTCTTTACGTTCTTTTAGTTGAATAGTCTTTTTCTTAACTTTTTCTTTTAATTCCTCTATTCTATTTTTTTCTGATATATCTCTAACTATTTCCATAACTGAAATGTCATCTTCAAAAGGAACTAAGGTACAGGTAATTTCTAACTCTATAATTTCATTATCAATTTTTCTTATAAATTTTTCTTCTGTTGGAGGAATTACACCTTCCCTTTTAACTCTATCTAATCTCTGCTGATTGATAGATACATACTTTTCATGAACTCCTACTAATCTAGATACATTTTGCCCCAATATATCATCAGGTGTTTTGTAACCAATTAAATTAGCATAATAATCATTGCAATATTTAATGACTCCATTTTTATGAACCACAACACCATCTGGCATAAATTTCAGAAGTCTTCTATATCTATTCTTACTTTCCTGTAACTCTTCTTCCACCTTTTTTCTTTTAGTAATATCGAAAGCAAATCCTAAATTAAATTTTTTTCCATGAATACTTATGTTTTCACTGCTAAATTGAATCCATTTTTCTTTTCCATATTTAGTTATTAGTATAAAATCTTTAGTCCAATGTGACTTATTTTTTTTACTTTTTAAATTCATTCTAAATAAATCTTCTCTACAATTTTTATGAAACAAATGGCTAAATTTCATATTTGCCACTTCTTCCTTTGAGTATCCTGTATATTTTTCTGCAATAGAATTCATATATATGCATCTATCTTCATGGTATATAAATGTAATTACAGAATCTATTTGTGTTACTGATTTAAATTTCACTGATTCTTCAGTAATCTCATTAGCAATTTTATATATGCCTAATTCTCCCTTATTAAAAGTATCCCCTGCCATTGATGTTTTCCCCCCCAAATATAGTGTCCTATATATATCATTACTTGACATATACTTCTATATTCTACGAGTTTTTTGTAAAATCCTTCTTTAAAATCAATAGTTTTCTAATATTTCAAGCTTAACTTAATAATATTAATAATCTTATCACTATAATTTTTTATATTTTCTTTGTATACTTTAATATGTCCACTTGAATTGCTTCCATCGAATTGAATAATCCAAGAAGTCCTTTCTTTTAAGTGAAATGTATTATAATAACTAATCAAACTTATTATTATTACAATTGCTGCCATAATTACATTCTTTACTATAATATTATTTCTTTCTCTCCTTCTTCTCTTTGTTCTTTTCCTTCTCATTTTATCTCCTCCTTGTATCTAATAAACTTATAAAGAATTTTATTATATATTGGGATTACTTTATAAAAGTTCTTATTTATAAACGCTAACTACAAAAGAGAACTTTTTTCAATTTATTTCCATTTAGCTTGTAGTATATATTATAAGTTGAATTCCATATTTTTACAAGTGAATTATATAAAAAAACATCATTTAGATATTATTTAATAAATCTAAATGATGTTTTTGTTATTTTTTATAAAATTCGCAATATAAACTTATAGGACAATTTTCACATTCTGGTTTTCTCGCTTTACATACTTTTCTGCCATGCCATATTATATAGTGATGTGCATCACTCCACAGTTCTCTAGGTATATTTTTCATCAACTCTTTTTCTACCACATCTACATTCTTACCTTTTCCTATACCTATTCTATTAGATACTCTAAATACATGAGTATCCACAGCTATAGCTGGTACTCCAAAAGCATTGCTTAAAACCACATTAGCAGTTTTTCTTCCAACACCTGCAAGACTTGTAAGCTCTTCCATGGTTTTAGGTACCTGTCCATTAAATTTTTCTATTATGTCCTTTGTGGCTCCAAATATATTTTTACTTTTGTTCTTATATAATCCGCAAGATTTTATCTTATCACCAAGTTCCTCTACGTTTAATGTTATCATTTTTTCTGGAGTTCCATATTCTTTAAATAATTCTACTGTCACCTTATTAACTCTTTCATCAGTACACTGAGCAGATAATATGGTAGAAATCAATAATTGATATGGTGAATTAAAATTTAATGCACACCTAGCTCCCTCATAGGTTTTGCCTAATATATCTAAAACCTTAGAAATACTCTTTTTATCCATTATAAACACTTCCTTTGAAAATCCCTATCATCACTTTTAGCTATCAAAACACTAACTATTTATACATTCCTCTATAATCTTCTGGTATTAAATTAGCTATACTTTTCATAATATAATCCATAGCTCTTTCCCTATATTCCTTTTTATTTTCATCCTTATTAATTTTAGGCAGCTCAATAGGCTTCCCAATATTAACACAAACATCTGCATGCTGAAATTTTTCTTTGCCCATATCCTCATTATTTATAGGTAAAAGTTTTTCTGTTCCCCATATTCCTATAGGAACTATAGGAACTTTAGTCATTTTAGCTATTAAAAATGTTCCCTTTTTTCCTTCTATCATAGCACCCGTTCTACTTCTAGTTCCCTCGGGGAATATAAGTATATTTTGTCCACCTTTCAAAGCTTTTACCACATTAGATATAGCATCTTTATCTGCACTATTAGGCTTTATAGGTATAGTTTTTACCATGTGTATTCCTAACCTTGTAAGACTATTTTCATTTAATTTTACCCCTGCAACAAATGTAGGATTTTTTTCTTTTAAAATTTTATTAAGAACTAGTCCATCTGAATTGCTCAAGTGGTTACTTACAAATAAAACAGGTCCTTTTATTTTATTTATATTTTCTTCACCCTCTAGCTTTATATGAGCATATTTATCTATATAATTATTTAATATTTTTCTTGATAAGCATATCAATAATTTATCAGGCAACATATTTATAAGTTTTACCATAAATCCAGATATCATTTCATTTCCACCCTTCACTTAAATTACTCTTATGCTATTTTAGCATAGCCTTTCTAAATATATTATAGATGGAAATTCTTTAAAAGTCTATCTTCATATGAATCCCTAATCACCAGTCATTAACCTCTAACTCCCAATTGAAGATGATATATTCTTTCTGTGCTCTATGCTATATAAATAGAATTTATAATAGTAAAGTGATACACCAGTAAGTATTTGAAATACTTTTGGTAAGCTCTTATTCATATTGTTTATAATATCAACTAAAGAAAAGGAGATTTTGCCTCAATTCCACAAAATCCCCTTGTGAATTTATTACTTACAAAATCTATGTTTACCAATGATTTTAATTAATGGTCTTGACCATATCCATTTACTTGTAGCCTTAGCGGGATTAAAATAATACATAGCTCCTCCTGAAGGATCCCAGCCATTAAGAGCATCTCTAGCAGCTCTTATAGATGATTCCTCTATTTTCGCATTTATTTGCCCATCTACTATAGCAGTAAAGGCACCTGGTTGATATATTACTCCAGCTACACTAGATGGAAATTTAGGATTTCTTACCCTATTTAAAACTACTGCACCTACTGCCACTTGGCCTTCATAAGGTTCTCCCCTAGCCTCTCCATTTATTAATCTAGCTAATAAATTTACATCTGCATTGTTAGATGAATACCCAGGAGAAGATGTAGTAGTTCCAGTACTTAAGCCTAAAGCACTTAAAGTTCTAGCCCCTATCACACCATCTACTTTAAGTCCATTTTTAGCTTGAAAAGCTTTTACTGCTTTAAAAGTTTGATAACCATAAATTCCATCTATTTCTCCTTTATAATATCCCCACTTTTTTAAATTGTACTGAACTTTATATATTATATCTGCCTTAGCTCCATAGTAATACGTCTGAGTTTCAATTGTTTTTTTATAATCTCTTGTATACATTTCTCCTACTGCATATGTAAGTGTAATGCTTATAAAACAAATTATCATTCTACTTATAATTTCTTTTTTCACATTTAGGCACTGCTACTCAAAATATGGTCAAATGTATCCATATTGAGATTTTTACTGTTTCAACGTACTCTGCCTTGCCTAAGCTACTACAGTTTGTATAGTACTCCGCAGTCGTTAATTCCCCAAATAGCCTTGGGTACACATATAAGTGCTTGTTTAATTAAGCTATCTTATATTCTTTAGCATTGGCTAAATTGATTGAAGCATTTAAATCTCTATCAATAGAAAGCCCACAACTGCATTTGTAAACTCTATCAGATAGTTTTAAATCTTTCTTATATGCTNATCCAAATTCTTTTAATCTAATCCAACCTAAAGTTGGTACTTTAACTCTATGTCTTTCAATAGTCCAATCTGTTTTATTATTCTTTGGAAAGTAAGCTTTAACATCTTGGTTTTTCTTTTTCTTAAATTTAGGAAAACTTGCTTTACCATCAAAAAACTTTTTAAAAGCTTTTTCACTATTCATGATTGCTCGTTTGGTAGCTTTAGAGGACACTTCTTTAATCCAAGTTTTATCGGTATTATTAGGAATATACTCATTATTAAGCCATTTAGAAAAATCCATACCACTAATAAATTTTTTCTCTTTTTCGTAAACTTCTTTATTATGAGCAATATAAAAATTGTATATGAACCTACTTACACCAATAGTTTGATGAATTTTAGTTATCTGTTCTTCTGTTGGTTTAATTCCTATTTTGTATGCTTTTTTCAACTTCTTCATCTTCCTTTATCTTTTTCTTATATTTTCTTTGTATTGCTCATAAGTATAATATCTCCTATTTGTTGGTGTTCTAAATGCTTTTAATATTCCTTCGTTATCCCATCTTTGTAATGTTCTAACTGATACATTAATTAACTCTACAACTTCATTTGGTTTATAATTATTATTTTTCAAATGTACTCACTTCCTTTTCATAAGTACATTTTACTATATTTAATTACTTTTATTTATATTTTAAGTAACTAAAGATATCTCCTTTTGTTTTTCTAATGATATTATTTTGCGCCTAAAATCAAAAAAAATACACGAAATAAGAAAATTGCAACACAATACATTAAAATCAAATTTTTAGTTTAATATGTTTATGGTTGGAGAGGAGAATCCTACTAAAGGAGGATTTTCCTCCGCTTCGCTATGGGAAATCTTTAATTTATAAAAAAAGCGCTCATAATATTTTTTAGGCGTAGCCTTTCGAAAAGTTATATGATACTTATCAAAATAAGATAATAGCTAAAATTTAATTCATTTTGCCGTGAGGCATAGGGTTGTATAAATCTTAAATTTGTAGGGTAGAACAAATAAGGTAATAAGTAAGAAGTAAGAGTTAAGGATAAAACTCAAAGAGTTTTTTATAATTAATTTATGAATAAGCAACAAGAGCTCTCACTTCTTAGCTATTACCTTTTACTATCTACAAGTTCTTATTTATCTAACAATTAAGGCACATTCAAATAAATAACAAGTCAGTATGCTAGTCTATTTTGCGTCATACTGCGTCAGCAGAACCCACCGATAGTTCTACTAGCGGCGGAACCTGTTT
The DNA here is from genome assembly GCF_900184255.1 of Haloimpatiens massiliensis. Taxonomy (NCBI): domain Bacteria; kingdom Bacillati; phylum Bacillota; class Clostridia; order Eubacteriales; family Clostridiaceae; genus Haloimpatiens; species Haloimpatiens massiliensis. The sequence continues at coordinate 16,971 of NZ_LT854636.1, forward strand.
CCTTGTCTGACACAAAATATACCAGCATCTTTGACTTGGTATTTATTTTCATGTACCTAAAGTTATATATTCTTATATATAAACCCTAATAATACCTATGCATTTAGGTTGACTGCCGCCAATAAAAGATTTTTAAAGGTTTAAAAGAAAAAACCATAATTATTCCATTAATGACATAATTATAGCTTTTATTATCAGATTATTATATTTATATACTTTTTATTTAATTAAAGATTTTTCGTAACGTAGTGAAGAAAAATCCTCCTTTAGTAGTCTGTCTCTCCATAAGTAATGTACATATGAACCGAAAAATCTATCTTTAAGGTAACAATAAATATATTTTTTTAGACTATTGAGCTAGCCTTAGAAATTCTTTGTTTTCAAATTTCAATACCCGTTAAGAAGCTTTCATGTTTGAGCGCCGTTAGAAGCGAGTTTGAAAGCTTTAGGGGATTGAAATTTGAAAACATTAGAATTTCTTGGCGTATTGCGAACAGTCTAATAAAATATATTTATTGTAGACTTAAAGATAGATTTTTCTTGCAGCACTTGCTTCGTAATTTATGCTTATACTGCTTTTTTAAACTTTCTTTTTACCTTAAGAGGAACAACTTCATCTAAGATATCATTTATTATAACTATGCCACATAGCTTTTCATCTTTGTCTACTACTGGTATAGATAACAAATCATATTTTAAAGCATATTCCACTGCTTTTTCTATACTATCATCATCTTTTATAAAAACTATGTCAGAATACATTATATCTTCGAGTCTGCTTTCTGGAGAGTTGGTTACCAAATCTACTAGAGAAACAATGCCCTGAAGCTTTTCCTTTTCATCAATGATATATATATTATAAATGGACTCCTCATCTGGTTTAGTTTCTCTTAAAATTTCTATAGTTTCTCCAGCTGTTATATTTACATTTAAAGTTATAAAATCTTTATTCATTATACTTCCAATGGTCTCTTCTTCATACTGCATTAAACTTCTTACTTCATTTTCATCTTCTTTATCTAAATTCAAAAGGATTTTTTCTTTTTCCTCATCTTCCATATCCTCTAACATATCTGCTATTTCATCGTTAGGCATGGTATCTAAAACTTCTCTCATTTTAAAACTATTTACATTTTTCAATATATCCTGCTGTACATGATGTTCCACTTCTTCTAATGTATCTGCTGCTAGATCCTTATCTAAACTCTCAAAAACCCTTTTCCTATCATTAGTATCTAGTTCTTCTAATATGTCAGCTATATCTGCTGGATGAAGCTTTGATAACTTTTCATAGGGTAATGATATTTTTAAATTATTATCTACCATTTCTATAGACTCAACACTTTCCCAAGTTACCATACTATCTTTAAGATTTCTATGAAGAATCTTATATACTGTTGCTACAAATTTTTCAAGACCAATTCTTCTAGCTGAAGCTAATGTTCCTGATATTACTGCCACTATTTTTATTTCTGCTGCATTTTGCACTAATGTCAAATCATCTACTTTTATAACTTTTTTACCATTTATATCTACAATCTTTTTATTTAAAAGATGTTTTGAAAGCAAATAAGAGTATTTTCTAGGAATTATATCCCTTACCCCTCTTACTTTTATAATTATTTCTCCGTGTTCCTCAAAAAATTCTATATTTCTAAATTCATAATTAAAAACCTCTCTATTTACTTTCACTTTATATCCTATAACTCTAGGGTATCCTTTTTCTGTGGTCACGTATATGTCTTTTAATATTCCAACGCATTCATCAAATTCATCATAAATCTTTTTGTTTAGTACATTATTTAAATAAAAGCTGCATATTTTCTTCATAAAGACCCCTCCTTATATTCGAGAAGTATTTATGAACATGTACTTAAGACTAGTTTATAGATGCTTTTCCCTATTAAAACGTATTTTAACATGGAAAAACATCTATAACTAATCATCACAAACACTTCTCTTTATTATTCGATTTTTTGAATCATCACTATTAACCGCCGGTAATTGAGGATCACCCTCCATGAAATTTCACCACCTTATAGATTATTTTTGAAAATAAAAAAGAGCTATTATTAGGCTCTTTTTCTCATGCAAATTAAATAATTTGTATGAGCTTTAGCACTATATAGCTTTGAACTTACAAATAAATTCAGCTACATTAGATAAAACCTTATTCTCGGTAGTACCTGCTGACCCATTGGCATCTCTCGATGTTTCCGGGCAGTAGCGTGTATCTATATAGGAGCCTCACCTAACAAATTTATTATTTAAATTTTATTTTAAATTACCTCTGTAATATTATTATATTATAAAACTTTTAAAATGCAATAAAATTTCTTATGCATATACAAAAGTGTATACTTTTACATGAAAAATTTAATTTACATCTACAGTTCATAATTTAAATTATTTAACTTTTGCAGCTAAAAAATAAAGCTCTTTTAGAAACTAACTATAATTGGAAATTTGCAGGTAAGTAATAGGTAAGAGCTAAGAAGTAAGAGTTAAGGATAAAACTCAAAGAGTTTTTTATAATTAATTTGTAAGTAACAGATAATAAGTAATAGTTGTGGTAAAAATTCAGCTTTGCTGAATTTTTTCAAGAGCTCTTACTTTTTACCTATTAGTTCTTACCTTTTCACTCTTACTTCTTACTTTTTACCTCTTACCTACTCTACAAATTCCTATTTTACATTCTAAATTTTAAATTAACTTCTGAAGGAGCTTTTAATTCTAAATTTTTATTATGTAGTTGTATATTAAAAATTCAATTTTTATATATTTCTATTTAATATTATGTATTAATTATGTTAATATTAATAGTTGATAACTATTAATGAGAGAAACCTAAGATAATAACTTATTAATTTAAAATATCACTTATTAATAACGACAAAAACTATGTCATAATTTTATAATTGGAGGAAACAGCAATCTATGACTATAAATAATAAATTTTTACCTATTTGCAAAAACGATCTTTTAGATAGGGGCATAGAACAATTAGATTTTATAATAATTACTGGTGATGCATATGTAGATCACCCGTCCTTTGGAACAGCTATAATAGGGAGGGTTTTAGAGCGTGAAGGTTTTAAAGTAGGCATAATAGCTCAACCTAATTGGAAAGATGTTAATGCTTTTAAAATTCTAGGCAAACCTAAATATGCTTTTCTTGTGAATTCTGGAAATATAGACTCAATGGTAAATCACTATACTGCTGCCAAAAAGAAAAGACATGATGATTTATACTCCCCAGGTGGAAAAAGCGGATATAGACCAGATAGAGCTGTTATAGTTTATTCAAATAAACTTAAAGAAGCTTACAAAAACGTACCCATAATATTAGGTGGAATCGAAGCTAGCTTAAGGAGATTTGCTCATTATGATTACTGGTCTGATAAGGTAAGAAGAAGCATATTACTAGACTCCAAAGCAGATCTATTAATATACGGTATGGGTGAAAAAACCGTAGTGGAAATAGCCAATCTTTTTAAGTATGGAATGAAAATAGAAAGTATGAATACTATAAAGGGAACTGTTTATAGCACTAATAACATAGATGAAATTAAAGACTTTGTAGTTACACCATCCTTTGAAGAAGTTTCAGAAAATAAAAAAGCATATGCAGATGCTTTTAAAATTCAATACTTTGAGCAAGATGCTATAAATGGAAAAACTATAATTCAAAAGCATGGAGATAGATTTATAGTACAAAACTCTCCTCAGCACCCTTTAAGTCAAGAGGAAATGGATGTAGTATATAATTTACCTTACGCTAGAAACTATCACCCTATATATGAAGAAGATGGAGGAATTCCAGCTATCAATGAAGTAAAATTTTCCTTGACCAGCCATAGAGGTTGTTTTGGTTCTTGTTCTTTCTGTGCTTTAACTTTTCACCAGGGAAGAGTAATTCAAAATAGAAGCCAAGAATCTATTTTAAAAGAAGCTAAACTTTTAACTAAATTAGATGATTTTAAAGGATATATACACGACGTAGGAGGTCCTACTGCTAATTTTAGACATAGAGCTTGTAAAAAACAGGAGACACTCGGCACTTGTAAAAATAAACTGTGTCTTTTCCCTTCGCCTTGCAAGAATCTTATAATAGATCATACAGAATACCTCAATATGCTAAAAAAAATAAGAACAATACCCGGAGTTAAAAAGGTTTTTATACGTTCAGGTATAAGATATGATTATTTAATTCACGATAAAAACTCAGCATTTTTTGAAGACTTATGCAAACACCATATAAGCGGTCAATTAAAAGTGGCTCCTGAACATATTTCTCCAAAAGTATTAAAGCAAATGGGAAAACCTAATAGAGAAGTATACGAAAAATTTGTGGATAAATATTTTCTTATAAACAAAAAACTTAATAAAAAACAATATCTAGTTCCATACTTAATGTCCAGCCATCCTGGCAGTGATTTAACTGCTGCTATAGAATTGGCTCTATACATAAAAAAAATGGGATATACTCCGGAGCAAGTTCAGGATTTTTATCCTACTCCTGGTAGTCTTTCAACAACCATGTACTACACAGGTATAAATCCTTTAACTAATGAGAAAGTATATGTTCCTAAAGCTCAACATGAAAAAAATATGCAAAGGGCATTACTGCAATTTACTAAGGAAGAAAATTATAATTTAGTTAAAGAAGCACTTATAAAAGCTCATAGAGAAGACTTAATAGGCTTCGGTAAAGAGTGTTTAATACCTCCTAGACTTATAAGAAAAAACAGAAGTTCCCATGGCAATGGAAAAATTAAAAAGAACACTAATGATTTCAATAATAAAAATGTACATGGTAGAAACAATAAAGGGAAAAATACTAATGTTAAAAATAGAAATACTAAAAAAACCATTAAAAGATAAAGGCACATTTACTAGTGTCTTTATCTTTTAATCTTATACAATATATAGTCTAATAAAATCAACCATAAACAATTACTTATTAATAAATTAGGAATAAATTCTGCATTTGTTATACTTGATAATATTTCCACAATAGATACTCCACAAACTACTGTTGCAAATACTATAAGTGATTTATTATAATTGTTCTCTCTAATCAGTATTATGCACCATATAAAACATAAGGTATAAAAAGCTAATGCAATATTCTTAAGATATTCACCATTAATCATATTTACCACATACCCAAAATCCATATTTAATATGATATCTATCTGTCCCTTCAAGATAAATAAAATATATATCGCTACGGATGCGAAAAATACTATGAATAAATATGAAAAATTTATCTTACTATTTCTAGCCAGTATACATAAAATTATACATACAATTATAGGCATAGATATAAAGTTTAAATATATAAGAGGTTTTAAAAAGTATAAATATGCTAAATTCTCAGTTATAAACATTATAATAAGAGCTACATTCCTAATAATAATACCTAATATACCTATATAAGTAAGTATTTTTATTTTAAATGGTACTTTTTTACATATAGAAATTCCCCTATAACTTATATAAAACATAAGCAGTAATAAAATTAAATATATATATTTCAATTTATACTCCAAAATAAATTAGTATACTTAATATATATTAAACTCCATAAAATTTTATTACTACTGTTGTATTCATATATATGCTATGGCTTTTATAAATTTACCTTCTTCTAAGGCACATTCAAATAACTTATATTTACTGCTGTATACCTAATATTTTAAGTCCTCCTTTTATGCATCTTACGGTAAGTGGGAAATCAGGTCCTTTCTCTCCGTCTATATCTGTAACAATGTCTTCATGACATTCTATATATAGATTATCTGTTTTAAAATAAATTAGTCCGTTAATATTTTCTAAATGTTCCCCTTTTACTATTTTTATAAACAAAGGCAACATATCTCTTATAGCACATGCTTTTATAATTATTACATCTAAAAGACCATCATCTATCTCCGCTTTATAAGCTAAATTTAAATTACCAGCAGTTCTTCCATTAAACACCAACATAAGGAACATATCTCCATCATAATTAACTTCTTCTGATTTTACTTTTATACTTAACCTTCTGAATTTTGGAAGTTGTTCTATTCCTTTAACATAATAAGCTAACTTTCCTATGGCGTTTTTTAAGTTTGTATCTGTTTTTTGAGAAATATCTGTAAAAAGTCCTGTACTAGCTACATTAATAAAATATTTATTATTTATTTTTCCTAAATCAACGGTTTTAACTTTACTGTTTAATATTTGTTCACAAGCTTCTTCTATGTTTTGAGGCATTCCTATTAATTTTGCAAAATCATTAGCTGTTCCTACTGGAAGTATTGCAATAGGTAAATCTATTCCTTTTTCTTTCATAGTATTTACAGCATTATCAACTGTTCCATCTCCTCCAGCCACTAATATATAGTCATAATCATTATCTAAATCTTTAAAAGCCTCCTCTACACTATGTTCAAAACTTATTCTATAAGGCACAACATCATAACCATACTTCTGATGTACCTTTATAACATTATCTATATCTGATATTATAGAATTTTCCCCTGAATATGGATTATAAATAAATCTTACCTTTCCCATTATCTTCTCTCCTAGCAAATCTATTTTCTTTTTATAATTATAGAATATTTACCTCTTAATAATATATCATTTATCAAAAAAAATCCATAAGAGTAAATAATCTTATGGATTTTATTCATACTTATATAAATTTTATTTATTAAATCTGTGGAGTAGCTGGTTCAGAAATGTTACTTAAAGCAACTCCCGCATTATCTGAAAGTTTAGGTTCTACTGCTAAATCACCTATAGAAACCATACCAACTAGATTATCATTTTCCACCACAGGCAATCTTCTTATTTGCCTTTCACTCATTATTCTAGAAGCTTCATGTACGTCATTATTTGATGATACAGTTACAGGATTAGATGACATTATCTCCCTAACATATTGTCTCATAACATTTTGCCCCTTTGCTACAGATCTTAATGCTATATCTCTATCCGTTACTATTCCTATAACTTTTTCTCCTTGACATACAGGAATTGAACCTACATTATACTTTTGCATTAATTGAGCTGCTCTTTCTACAGTGTCTTCATAATTAACAGTAGCCACTTCTCTAGTCATTATATCTCGTATTTTCATCTTAAAGCACCTCCTAAATTAAAATATAGTTCGAATATTATTTTGTGTTATTAATTATTTTTTATACTTACAAAAAAAGTAATTATAAATTTTATGTTAATTTTATTAAAAAAGCTTAAACTTTTCAGCAAAATAAGGTAGAATTAATCTAAATAGTTTTTACCATGTGTGAAATTTTAGGAGTGATTGCTATAATGGCTAAAAATGCTATACCAAACTTATTTACTTTTGGCAATTTAGTTTGTGGAATACTTTCAATAATCATGACTTTTGAAGGAAATCTTCAATTAGCATGTATATTTATTTTATTAGCTGGACTTATGGATAGATACGATGGAAGGATAGCAAGATTTTTGCAAGTGTCTAGTGATTTGGGGAAAGAATTAGATTCTTTAGCAGACCTAGTTTCTTTTGGTGTAGCTCCATCATTGCTTATGTTTAAAATGAATAACTTTGTAAACTTCGGAGTTATTGGTTATGTATTAGCTTTAATGTTTCCTGTAGCAGGTGCTTATAGACTAGCTAGATATAATTCTACTACTTTTGACAATGTATTTTTAGGAATACCTATAACCATAGCTGGTATGTTTGTAGCTTTATATTCTTTAGCAACAATAAACCGTAATTCCAATGCAATGATTTCGATTATATTATTAATATCTTTATCTTATTTGATGATAAGTCGTTTAAAGTTCAAAAAAGTATAATAACAAAAGTATAATAGTAAAAATAAAAAAGTATGAGTTTTTCTCATACTTTTTTATTCGCTAAGTTTAAGTTCCTCATCAATTTCCGTAAGTATATAGTCATATTGTAATTTATCCTTTATAATATCTGACTTTAGCCTACAATATTCGGAATAATTTTCTTCAGTCTCCTCTAAAGTTTTTACTATCTCATCTATTATATCACCTAATTTATCTGCTCTTTTTATAGCTCTTCTCACATCACTTTTACTAGCTAATGCTATCTTATTCAACTCATCTGCTCCACCTACTAATAGCCTATAAGAATTCACTAATTTAGCTAATAAATCTGCTAGGTTATTCACATCTATAAAATAATTATTTATAACTCTTCTATTACTCACCTAATCACCTTTATAACTCTTGTTATATAAAATTATATATAGTAATGTTATATATTATTACTATCTTATATAATAATATGCTAACGTAATGATTATATATATAGACACTAAAATAGCGCCTTCAAACCAATAGCTTTTTCCATCTTGGAATACTAAAAATGACATACCTATGGCAAGAACACTAATTATTATCTCAAAGGAGGAAAATACTAGAGTCATAGGCTCCAATAAAAAACAAGATAAAATAGTCAATAAAGGCGTTACAAATAAAGATATTTGTATACTAGAACCTATAGCTGTTTCTATACTCATATTTATTTTATTATCTAAAGCGCACATAACAGTTGTGACATTTTCTCCTATATTACCAAGCAAAGGTATAAGTATTATACCCAAAAATTCTTGTGAAACCCTTTTAGTATTAACTAAAGTTCTTACATTAAATATTAATTTTTCACTTATAAAATAAAGTATTACAGCTATTGCAATTAATTTTATAGAAGTTAAAACTACCTTTAATTTATCATTTACCTTCTCTTCGTCTAATTCTCTTCCACTTACTAAAAATAAATTTTTATGTGTATAAAAAGAAAATATTAATCCCAATAAATATACAAATATTAAAACTAAAGACACCTTTACACTTATGGATTTTAAAATGTCTTTTCCTAAGGGATATAGAGTGTATCTATTTAAAGAACTTATAACTATAATAGCTGACATAGCCAGGATCAGCATATTAAAATTTGTTCTAGCTATTATTTTGTTGAATTTTTGCTCCTTATACTTCAATCCTCCAAATATAACACCTATTCCTAATCCTAAAAGCATATTACTTATTATAGATCCCAATAAAGCTGCTTTAGCCATGGGAATCATGCCATATTTAATAGACCAAATTCCCATCATTAATTCTGGTATATTGCCTATGGTAGCGGCTAACATTCCTCCTTTTTTTTCTCCCAAATACACAGACATATTAGAAGTTACATCTCCTAATAATACAGCTAAAATAATAACCAGTATACAGCTACTGATTATATTTATAATATAATATTGAGTATTCAATAATATTAAAAGCACCACTGAAAATATTCCCATAATTATCTTAGTATTTTTGCCCATACTCATCAATCCTCACTAAATTTCTCCCTACTAATCTATTCAGAACATAAGAAAATTGTGACTTTGTCATAATTTTCAGTGGGCCAATGGGCTAGAGGGCTAGAGGGCTAGTAAAGGATAATTTTTCTTCATTGCATTACGAAAAATTTTAGAATGTAAAAAAGATAGCTAACATAATTTCACGTTGTGAAATTGTGATAGCTATCTTTTGGGCTTAACTTAAATCTTTTATTGGCGATAGCCAGCCTAAATACATAGGCATCATTAGAATTTATATATAAGAATATATAAATTTAATTGTTAGATAAATAAGAACTTGTAGATAAGTAATAGGTAAAAAGTAAGAGCTCTTACCTGGTCTACCCTACAAATTTAAGATTTATACAAGCCAATGCCTTACGGCAAAATATATTAAATTTTATCTAATATTTTAATAATTAGGTATTCATTAGTATATAATCAAAGTTAATAATTCTATCTCACAATTAATCAAAATAATATTAGTAACTAATATCGTAGATTAAACGAAAGGCTACGCCTAAAAAAGATTATGGGAGCACTTTTATTTACTTTATAAATTAAAGATTTTCCGTAACGTAGTGGAAGAAAATCATCCTTTAGTAGGCTTCTCCTCTCCAACCATAAACATATTAAACTAAAAATCTGATTTTAATGTAGTAATAAATGTGGAATTAGGGACTATTGAACTAGCCTTAGAACTTATTATGTCTCACAGTTAAAGAACCGTTAAGAAGCTTTCATGTTTGAACGAGGAACGAGTGAGTTTGAAAGCTTTAGGGGCTTTAACTGTGAGACATTTAGAAGTTCTTGGCGTATTGTGAACAGTCCCAAATTACACATTTATTACGGAATTAAAATCAGATTTTTCTTCAATATATTATGTCACAATATATTCTTGCTATTTTCCTAAGACTTGTTCTTTAAGTTTTAAGCCTGTTGGAGTAATTGCAAGACCTCCAAGAGCTGTTTCTCTTAATTCACATGGAAGTTGCTTACCTACTCTATACATAGCTAAAACTGAATCATCAAAAGGTATTTTACTCTTCACCCCTGCCATTACTAAATCTGCAGTAGTAAGAGCACTTACTGCTCCTGATGCATTTCTCTTAGCACAAGGTACTTCCACAAGACCTGCTATAGGATCACATACTAATCCTAATATATTTTTAATAACTATAGAGCCAGCATCTAGTGCCATGTCTGGAGTTCCACCCATCATTTCCACTACAGCTGCAGATGCCATAGCAGCCGCTGATCCGCATTCTGCTTGGCAACCACCTTCTGCTCCAGATAATGTAGCATTCTTAGCTATTATTATCCCTACACCAGATGCAGTTAATAAGGCTTTTACTAAATCTTCATCTGATTTATTTAGTTTTTCCCCAGCAGATATTATAACTGATGGAAGTATACCACAGGATCCTGCAGTAGGTGATGCTACTATTTTACCCATAGCTGCATTTACCTCTGAACAAGATACAGCTCTCGCCATAGCTTTAACCATAAATTCTCCTGTTAAAGTCTTTCCACTTTCAGAGTACTCTTTTAGCTTTTTAGCATCTCCTCCTATAAGACCACTTATAGATATTACTTCTCTCTCTAAGGCTTCTTTTGAAGCTTCCTGCATTACATGAAGATTTTTAAGCATTCTATTAAATATTTTTTCTTTACTTACTCCAGTTTCTCTACTCTCTTCTCTTAATGTATATTCCCATATAGTAATATTTTCTTTATTGCATATATTTGCAAGTTCTCTCCCTGTATCTACAAACATCTTATTCTTCTCCTTCCATTACAGGATTTATAACTTTTACGCTTACTACTCCTGGAACTGATTCTATTTTGCGTACTACACTTTCAGGAACAAGACTGTCTGTTTCAAAAGTCATGGTAGCTTTAGCTCCCTTACTTTCCCTATATACTCTCATAAATGCAATATTTATATTTTCCTCATAAGTTAAGCTAGTTATCTTTGAAATTATTCCTGGAGAATCTTCTTGTTCAATTATTACTGTAGGATAATCTCCTCTAAATTGAACTTCTCTTCCCTGAATATTAGAAACTAATATGTTTCCTCCTCCTACAGAAGAACCTGTAACTTCTATAACTTCACCATCTTCTTTAGTTATGACAAATTTAACTGTATTTGGATGTACATCTCCTAAATCTGCTTCTTCAAATTCTATGTCTAAACCTTTATCTTTAGCTATTTCAAATGAATTTCTAAGTCTTTCATCCCAAGGTTCCATTCCTAGTATGCCTGCAACCAATGCTCTATCTGTTCCATGGCCTCTATACGTTTTTGCAAATGAACCATGCAACAAAAATTTGACTTTTACTATTTTTTGCCCCGCTATTACTCCTGCAATTTTTGCTAACCTAGCAGCTCCTGCAGTATGAGAACTACTTGGTCCTATCATTATTGGCCCCACAATATCAAATACACTAAAGTTTTTCATTTGTATTCTCCTTTTTAGTGATAAATATTTTAAAATCATGGTATTTTTTAGTCATGTTGTTTTTTATTATGCAGTATTTATTTCAAAATTCCTTTAATATATGCCAATTTAATTATAAATTAAATTTAGAATTTGTCACTATTTTTTAATAATATTTTAATATTTATAAAAACAACTTCCACCAATAAATTCCCTTAGTATGGAATTGTCCGGAACATATTTACCATCTAAATCCTTGAAAAACTTTAAGAAACTTCTTAATCTTAGTGCCTCATAATAAACTGAACTACTTGATTTCACAGAACTTAGCTGCTCTAGTGCATATTTTTTTAATATGCACAATTCATAGACCAATGTGGAATTAAACATGATATCTGCTTCCTCTTGAAAAACAAATATATTTTTTTCTTCTCCACGTTTTATAGATGGCCACATGGCTAAAGTTTCTTCTGCTGCATATCCTCTTGATAAATAGTCTCTAACTATTCTTCTTATTTTTCTAACATCAGTAGTAGCTATTCTATTATGATTATCTATATTTAACTGTGTAAGAGCGCTTATATATATTTTGAATTTATTTTCCTTTGGTATAGTTGATGTAAGTTTTTCATTTAAACCATGGATTCCTTCTACCACTAGTATGCCATTGTTGGGTACTTTTAATGTGTTACCTAGCCATTCTCTTTTTCCTACTTTAAAGTTAAAAGTAGGTATTTCCACCTCTTCGCCTTTTAAAAGTCTATTTAAATGTTCATTAAATAACTTTAAATCTAATGCTTCTATAGATTCAAAATCATATTCTCCATTCTCATCTCTTGGTGTTTTATCTCTATCTACAAAGTAATCATCTAACGATATAGGTATAGGCATTAATCCATTAACTCTAAGTTGAATTCCCAGTCTTCTTGAAAAGGTAGTTTTTCCAGAAGAAGATGGTCCTGCAATTAATACAATTTTAACTTTTTCTCTCTCATGAATTTTATCAGCAATATTAGCTATCTTTTTTTCATGAAGTGCTTCAGCTACCCTAACCATATTTATAATATCTCCATTTTCCACCTTATCATTTAAAGCTCCTACATCACCTACATGAAGTATTTTCCCCCATTGTTCTGTTTCATAAAATATTTTTGCCAGTTTACTATATCCTTCATAAGGTGGTATAACATTTATGGCTTCTTGAGTTGGAAATCTTAAAATAAAACCTGTATTATAGTAAATTAAATCAAATAACTTAAGTATTCCTGTGGAGTATGCCATAGGTCCATAAAAATAATCATATCTATCATCCATCTTGTAAAGACTTACAGTATCTTTATTTAAATGATTTAATAACCTAACCTTATCGTACATAGAATAATTTGCAAATATTTCTATAGCTTTTTTCCTCTTTACACTTATTTTTTCTATGTGAATGTCTGCATTTATTATTTGTTGCATTCTGTTTTTAATTCTTAAAATATCTTCTTCTCTTACTTTTTCTTCCTTATGAATTTCTCCAAATATCCCTCTTCCTAAAGAATGTTCTATGGTTACAAAAGCTTCTGGGAAAATATCGTATACAGCTTTTATTAAAACAAATTGAAGACTTCTTATATATACTGACATGCCTATATCTGTAGATATGTCTATTAGTTCAAATTTACCTTCTTTTTCAATAGGAGAATTCAATTCAAATATTTCTTCATTTATTTTAGCTAAAATAAACGGAAATTCCATAGGTATATTATTCTCTTTTATAAATTCATAAAAATTAGTTCCTATATTTACTTTTAAACTTTCACCGCTTTTCAAACTCAATTCTAATTTATTCAAAAAATCATCTCCTAAAATTTAGTGTTAATAATATTATACTTTAAAGTTTATTAAAAGTAGCTTTTTATATGTTATATTTTTGTTACTTTAGATAAAAACTATAACTACATGGGAGGTAATATTTATGTTTGTTTTAATTTTTAGAACTATTATTCTATACTTTATATCTATTTTGGCCCTAAGATTAATGGGTAAAAGACAAATAGGTGAACTTCAACCCTTTGAACTAGTTATAGCTATAATGATATCTGAACTTGCATCTATGCCAATGCAGGATAGCAGGATGCCATTAATTAACGGAATAATACCTGTTTTAACTTTACTAATAATTCAAATAATTATTTCTGTAGTTCAATTAAAAAGTGAAAAAGTTCAAAAACTAATTTGTGGAAAACCAAGCATACTTATAGAAAATGGAATAATAAATATACAAGAACTTAGGCATCAAAGAATTAATGTTAATGATTTAATGGAAGAACTTAGATTAAACGGATATTTCAATATTCAAGACATCGAATATGCCATTTTAGAAACCAGTGGTCAACTATCAATAATACCTAACTCTCAATTGACTCCAGTTAAAAGGCAAGATTTAGGTATAAATGTTCCTCAAGAAAAACTTCCAATTACATTAATATTGGATGGAAAAATTAATGAAGAAAATTTAAGCAAAGCAAATAAAAATATAAATTGGTTAAATAATCAATTACATAAAAATAATATAAATTCTGCAAGTGAAGTATTTGTGGGTATATTAGATTCTAATAGTAATTTTTATTACCAACTTAGAGATAATCAAAGGAGTGATAAATCATGAAAAATATAGTAATCTCCTTCATAATCTTTATATTAATGCTATTTGGCATTGCATTTTCCACCCGATACATGACATCTGTATGCAATAACCTTCTTGAAAAAAATGCCAAACTAGAACAAATTATAGAGGATGAATCTTGGGATAATGGATATAACGCTTCAGTAAAACTGTTAAATGCTTGGGAAAAGGAATATGATAAATTAACAGTATTTGTGCATCATGAAAAAATAGATGCTATAAACAATGAATTGCTCCAATTAACTCAATATGTTCAATGTCAAGATAAATCTGAATCCTTAGCAAAAATACATATAGTAAAAACCTATTTAAAAAATATAGTAGACTCTGAAAAAATTAATATACAGAATATATTTTAGAATGAATACATAATATATTTTAACATATATTTATAATTAGCATACACTATATTTGGTTTTTATAGAAAATTAGTGTATAATATTATTGTATTTAAGGTATATTATTTATATTTTAGATAAGTTTAATATACAATACTATGCTTAATTTTTATAAGAACACACAAATAAAACTTTCATTATTCATATAAACGATAATTCATAATAATATTACACTACAATTGGCAATTTGTATTACTACTTTAATGTACAATTTAAGAATTGTATTGACTTAAGTGCATTACTTTATTAAGTTTGCAAAATAAATTATAATAAGTATAGAAAATATTTTTTTAATGCTTTATAATAATAATGTATTCAAACGTCCCAGCGGGACGCAATATGTCCTAAACATATTTGAAAGGTGGTATATAAATGGCATTAGTAACTACTAAAAAAATGTTCCAAAAAGCTTTTGAAGGCAAATACGCAATAGGAGCTTTCAACATTAACAACTTAGAAATAATTCAAGGCGTAGTAAGAGGTTGTAAAGCGAAAAACTCTGCAGTTATACTTCAAGTATCAAAAGGTGCTCTAAAATATGCTGGAGCTAGCTATTTGAAAAAAATGGTTGAAGCTGCTATAGAAGAAACTGGTATAGATGTAGCTCTTCACTTAGATCATGGTCCAGATTTTGAAACAGTAAAAGAAGTTATAGATGCTGGATTCACTTCTGTTATGTTTGATGGTTCTCACTATGATTTTGAAGAAAACATAAAAAGAACAAAAGAAATAGTAGACTATGCTCACGAAAAAGGAGTTGTAGTTGAAGCTGAGCTTGGAAGACTTGCTGGAGTAGAAGATGACGTTAAAGTTGCTGAACATGAAGCTATATACACTGATCCAGATGAAGCTTTAGAATTTGTTAAAAGAACTGGTGTTGATTCTTTAGCTATAGCTATAGGAACAAGCCACGGTGCTTATAAATTTAAAGGAGAGGCTAAACTAAGATTTGACATTCTTCAACAAATCACTGATAAGTTAGAAGCTGATGGATTTAAAAACTATCCAATAGTTCTTCATGGAGCTTCTGCTGTAGATCCTATGTATGTTGAAATGTGTAATAATTATGGTGGAAATATAGCTGGTGCTAAAGGTGTTCCTGCTGAAATGCTAAGAAAAGCTTCTTCCATGGCAGTATGCAAGATAAACATGGATACAGATTTAAGGTTAGCTATGACTGGTTCTATAAGAAAAGTATTTGGTGAAGATCCAAAACAATTTGATCCTAGAAAATACTTAGGACCTGCTAGAGATGCAATACAAAAATTAGTTGAAGATAAAATAGACAATATATTAGGTTCTGAAAACTCAAATAACTAATTTAAACTAATCCAAGGAACATCCATAGATTTGTGTAAACAAATCTACGGATGTTCCTTATTAAATTGTCATAAATATCCTTTGATTTATAGGTACGGTGAAAATCTTCTTTATAAAAAATGAGGCTGCCGCACTAAGAATAAATACTACGATATATTGTACTAGATTTAAATTTTCAGTACAATATATTGTATGTAAATTTTTTAATGCAACAGCCCCACTTACTTTGTATCTAGTAGTTATGATTGTATTTTATATCCACTTTCCATCCTTCATATACAGTATTTTGTTGCAATATTTTGCAACAAGATTTTCATGTGTTACTACAATAATAGTCTTATTATACTTTTGCGATAAAGATGATAAAATTTCCATTATTTTAATAGTATTTTCTTCATCAAGTGATCCTGTTGGTTCATCAGCAAGAATTATATCTGTCTCTTGTGTTAATGCTCTTGCTATAGCAACTCGTTGCTGTTGCCCTCCAGATAGTTCAGTGATATATTTACTTTTCAGATTTTTTATATCAAGTTCATCTAAATATTTTACAGCTTGATTAACTTTTTCATGGTATTTTATATGCCTAAATTTTAGCGGCAGCATAACATTTTCAAGAACAGTTAAATCTTTAATAAGTGCAAAATTTTGAAAGATAAATGATATTTTATGATTTCTAATATCAGCTAGAGAATTCATTTTCTTAAAATCTATTAAATTATTTTCTATATGATACTCTCCCTTATCAGGGTAATCTATACAACCCAAAATATTTAATAGTGTACTCTTTCCACAACCTGACGGTCCCATTATTGCAATTAAATCCCCTTGCTTAATATCTAAATCTATACCTCTAAGAGCTTTAACCTCGCTATTGCCTTTACCATAATTTTTGTGAATATTATTCAATTTCAAAATGCTCATTCTATGAAGCCACCTACCATTTCTTTTGGACTTAACTTATTGATTTTATTAAATCCAGTTATTAAAACGCAAATAACTATTATTAATAATATGAACATTGAACTATACAAATTGAAAATCAAGTTCTCATTAATAAAAAATGCATAAACGTTTTTACAATTTTTCAGATAAAAATAACTTCCGCACAAAATCCCAATAATGACATTAATGCTAAATTCAAAAGCAAACATTTCAAATATCTTACTTTTGCTTATTCCAACTGAAAAAAGTACACCAATTTTATCCTTGTTGCTACTAATTTTATAGTATATAGTTGTAGCTATTGAGGCAGTAGCAATTAAACTTATTATAAATACTCTAAATATTTCAATCTTCTTTTCTATTTCAATTTCCTTTAAAAATTCTTCTAAATTTTCATTAAAGTTTTCAATATCAGCATCAGGTGTAATATTAGACAAATCTTCTTCCAGTTTTTTAATATTTTTCTCATTGCTATTATTAAAATATAAAACTATAGGAGTATAGTTGAAATTTTCAATATAGTTATTTAAATCTAAAGGAATAATCATAGAACCATTTAATAAAAATGAACTATCTACAGGACCTGTATGATCAAATGCCAGTGTATCTTTTTTAAAAAAACACATCACTGTATATTTCTTTGACTTATACGTAAAAGTGTCCCCAATTTTAAATTTTTTTGAAAAATTCTGCCCTAGAATCACAGGAATACTATTGTTTTTTTCTTTCCATTGATCAAAATTAATTTTTCCACTTATGTTTTCTTTATAGCTTTTAACCATTTCATAATTCATTTTAATGGGATATAGTTTATTATAGTAAATTTCACTTTCAGTAAAATTAGATTTTATAGTTTTACTATTTATACCCAAAACTTCCATAGGAATAGCAGCGTCTTTTCTTTGCAGCATTCCAAACTTATACTTATTTGTTTCTAAATAATTCAAAATATTTTTGAGGATTTTCCTATCCTTTTCTTCATCCTCCACGGTTTCCATTTTTGCAATCATCTTATAAAATACCATAATTTTTGAATTTTTCGTTGGAAAGGATCTATTATATCTATTTTTATAAGAGTTATCAAAATTAAGCAATGAAACTAAAGATGACACATAAAATAGCCATAAGGCTATTTGAAATATGATTAATAGGTTTAATACTGCACTTTTTCTATAGCTAAAAAATAGAAATTTATTTCTCATATTACATTACCTTACCTTATTTCTTTTAATAATTTAAATTTAATAACGTTAAACAAAATAATTAAAGATACTATATTAGATATTAAAAATATTAATGAACTTGTTATTAATATATTATAGATATTCAACGATTGATATCCGTAATTATGAGCAAATGTAGTATTTATTAATGTTATGGTTAGTTTTGAAACTATCAATCCCAAAATAATTCCGAGTACAGATATTTTTGTTATTTTCCCAAACACCTCTTTGTACACATCTATATTTTTAGCACCTAATACTTTCATTATAGCAATTTTGGGTTTTATATTTTGAGCAAAGAAATATGAAAATAAAATTAAATTGATAATCCCTAATAAAACCCCATAAACATTATCTTTTAAAATTGATACATTTCTAAATAAATACTTTATAACAGATACATGTGGTATATCTTTCATTAAAAATTTAAGTTCACTAAAATTTGAAATATTTAATTTATCTAATTGATTGACGCCCACTAATAGATTAAATTGTTTATATTTATTATCAATAAAATAGAGTGATTTTATTGGAACTATGCTTACTTCTTTAAGGAATTCAGAATCCCTCATAATTCCAACAACCTCATAGTTTTCATCGAAGACTTTAATATATGATTTATCATCTACTTTAACCACATATTTTTTAAGGTTATTACCTATTATAGCTATTTTTTTATTGCTACATTTTTCTTCCTGCGTAAAATTTCTGCCCTCTATAATATCATACTTTTCAATATTAAATCCTTTAGTAACACCTATAATACGGTTTACTATAAAATCATCACCTACTTGAAAGTTTGTGATTAGTTGAGCAGTTGTTATATTGTCTACACCTTTACTTTCTAGAAGGTCAACAACATTAGCTCCAGTAATTTCTTTGCCTTTGGTTTTTAGCGATAACATATTATAGTCCTTATTAAAATTATTTTTTTCTACAACTACTCTATAACTTCTATAACTTGAACTAATTATTATGCTAAAAGAAAAGGCAGATATAAAAAAACCTAAAATTAAAAAAAATTCAATATTACTAATTCTTAAAAATTTTCTCATCGCATTCTCCATTATTTAGGTAGCAAAAGTAAAAAACTTTTACTACCTATACTAATTTACATGTCGCCTACATACAAATTTAGATATCTCCATGGGTCTTTAGTAGGTGTTGTACTGTGCATGCTTCCCCACCAATCTGGTCTTCTAGCAGTACCTGCACACCATGCCTTAGGATAACCAGTATTATTGTTCCAACTTTCTGATAATGTTACGCCGTCAGCAGATGCGTAAATTTTTACAACTACTTTTTTATTATTTCGTGAGTTATTAATTGTACTTGCATTTGCGGTATTTCTAGTTCCAGAACTATACAATTGCCCTTTAATTTCTGTATTAGTACCTGGGTAATACCAATTCTTAAGTTCAGCTTTAACCACAGTAGCAGGTAATAATAACATTGCAGTAGCTAAAAGAATGGATAGTTTTCTTTTCAATTCTATTCACCCCCTTCTAAAATAAACTAATTATTAATAATCAATTACAATTGTACAATTAAATTACATTAATGTCAATATTATAAAGGCTAACAACCACTGTAACTATTCAATCATTTTAAATAATTACTATTTTTAACAAGTTTGTTAATATAATTATATTACAAGATATTACTTTAATGTATTTAAATCGTTAAATATTACTATATTTTACAAAATAAAAAAACACCTTACTTTCAAATTTCTATAGTCAGTAAGGTGCTAATATTAAATTTATGCACACTAAAAAGAGGTGATACACCTCTTTTAGCGAAGCTTTTCAGGCTAAAGTTGGATTAATTGCATTTACTGTAAATACTGATTCTATACAACTTAAAGCATTTTTGCCTTGTTTCCTTAGAGTAGATACATATCCGCGAATCCTAGTAAAAGCATTGGCTCCCGTAGAACTTCTGAATGTTCCTGAAATCTTTTGTTTTACTTTAGCCATATGCAAATCACGTTGGGCTAAGTTATTACCAAAAGGTATATCAAAGTCATACATGAAAGCAAGTATTTGTTCTTTATAGCTACTTAATCCCCCGCCGCTGGTCTCTATCCCACATTATTTGTGGATCAGGGACTAAAGACTGGGGATTAATACTAAGTTTATTTTTCAATATAGTTTTTAACAAATTTTATTACCATATTTATAGTTCCATCTCCATTTCTTTGGATTTCAAACCTGCTATCATCTCCATATGTTTCTTCATTAATATATAAATCTATATCCTTATCTATTTTAAGTCTAACCCTTTTTAATTTTTTTTCTACCCACTGTTTATCAACTTTTATTTCATCTTCTACACCTAATTCTTTTACAAATCCCTTGAAGTTTTCTCTAACTTCTGGTTCTAGAAATAATTCATCACTTATGGCATTTACATCTACCACATCTCCGTTTTTTACCCTTTTTTTTATGGTAGTTCTCACTTTTTCAGCTACATCTGCATTTTCACTTAAATTATTTCTAGTCCATTTTTCCGCAGCATTCAAAAAATTTTTTGTCATATCCCTTTCATTATTTATTATAAAGCAGCCTAAATAATTATTTATAAAGTAATTAGAGCCATACTCTTCTTTATCCTTGGTCTTTTTCTGTTTATCCAAAACCATTAAATCTACTTCATTATCCTCATTCAATAATTTTATAAAAGCAGCCTTTTGAATTTTTTGACCACTGGTTGGAAGTCCTGTAAGCTGAGCTACTATATCTATATCAAATTTTCCATCCTTAAACTCTACCTTATGGGAATAATTTTTTATATAGTCCATTTTAAGAATACCTAGCATAGGTCCATATTCTGTGGATATACTCACTACAATAAGATCACAAGAAGGTATATTTCCATTAGATTTCATAAGAGAAAACATTTGATTAGCTAATTCCTTTGAAACCTCTAAAAGACTATTCTCCCCTTTTAAATATTCCTGGGACAAATCTTTTATAACATTTCTATTTTGTTTAAAAGAAGCATATTTTAACTCTTCATCCTTAAATACCTTTTGAACATGCTTTAATAGAAATTCATATATTTCATCATTTATAGTTAACACACGTTCATTTAATAATGGCTCATCTCCATTGTTATCCAATACATGTATTATGCCTTCATTTATAGCTATATCATTTACGTATTCCATATTTACCACCCTTTTTCACTAAACTTCACATTAATACAAATAAAAAACTGTAGCATAACTTCTAATTTTTATTTACAATTTTAGTAGTTATGATTTATACCGTATTTTTTCTCATTTATGGCTATAATAATAAAAAGTATACTTTATGTAAAAACTTATACATAAGTACACTTGCTCTAAAAAAATAATATCATAACATTAGTATGTTTACAAATTGAGTTGTTTAATCTAAAAAAATATGAAATAATGTAAATTACACTATTTATATTCAGTATACATATAAACGCATGATAATTAATTTATATATTTAACATGTAAAAATAAAAAGGAGCAATATTATGAAAAACATAAAATTAACCATTCAATATGATGGAACTAAATATCAAGGTTGGCAGAGACTTGGAAGTACCTGCAATACCATACAAGAAAAGATGGAAAGCATTCTAAATTTATTTACTAAAGAAAAAGTAGAACTTATATGCTCAGGGAGAACCGATGCAGGAGTGCATGCAGAAAATGCCATAGCAAACTTTAAAACAAATTGCACCGCCTCCACAGAAGATATTTTTCACTATTGCAATACATATATGCCAAAGGACATAGTAGTAAAAAAAGTGGAAGAAGTAGATGAAAACTTTCATTCTAGGTATAATGCAAAGGCAAAAATATATACATATAAAATATGCAATAATGTATTTCATGATGTATTTACAAGAAAGTATTCTTATCATATTCCTACTAAATTAAACATTAATAAAATGAGAGAAGGAGCTTCTTTTTTAATAGGTGAGCATGATTTTAAATCTTTTACAGCACTAAAATCTAAAAAGAAATCTACTGTTAGAAAGATTTATTCCATTGACATAATGGAGGTAGATGGAAATATAGATATGATTTTTCATGGAAATGGCTTTCTATACAAAATGGTTAGGATACTATCTGGCACACTTATAGAAATAGGTCTTGGAAACATATCCCCTAATTCCATACCTGATTTATTATCCCTAAAAGACCGCAGCGAGTCTGGCCCTACAGCCCCAGCTCATGGACTTTTTTTAACTAGGGTAATTTATTAAATAAGAATTGCAACATAAATGCCATAAGAAAATTCTACTTTTAATTTTATAATAAATATTAAGTTTTTAATTTCAATAACAAAGAGCTAATATTTGTATAAATATGTATATTATATTACATTCATGATATAATTAGTATAAAATAAGTTATAAATTAATGTTGAGGTGATTTTATGAAAAAACTAAATAATTATCACTCATTTGGTTTGATTTTTATTGCAATTTACTTATTTACAAATCATAATTCTATCTTACCTGATATCTTAAACGGTTTTTGCTTAGGTATTGGTATTGTACTTACATTAATAGGTATATATGCTTATAATCATGACATCTCTAAAATTAGAAATTATAAAATGACTCTTCTAAAAAAATATTTAAGATTTAATAAGGACTAAAATAAAGACTCTAATTTTACAACATATAAAATTAGAGTCTTTGCTTTTTCATTAAATTTTTTCATAATATAATGAAAAAAATTAACCTTAATTCTCAATTATCCCTGGCACGCTAGCCAACTAGCCCACTAGCCCACTAGCCCACTAAATTTTACACCTCTAGCACATTAGGCCTCTATATAAACTGTGGCAATTGTTCTACTCTTTATCATTCCATTCTATTTTAAGGAATTCATCATTGTAGTAGATTTACTTTTAGCTTGTTGAACTTCATTATCTTGAGCATCTTTAGTTGGATACCAGCCTTTTTGTCTCATAGCATCGTAAACTTTATATTGAATATCTTGTGTACGACTAAAATTGTCTACTAATACATTTCTTAAATTTGGGCATGAGGATTCAGTTATTCCAGTACTATAAGCTGATATAACTTGCTTTTCTGTAGCAAGTATATCTTGCATTAATTCTTGCTCTGTAAATGATGGTTGATTTGTCATTTAATATCATCCTTTCTTAATTTATATTTTTACTTTTTAAATACCTCTAATTCAAACAAATTACTATTTGAAAAAACTCACAAAATATCTTTAATAGATACGCTCTATTTTTCTCCGAGAATAAATTATAAAATATATAAACTTATCCTAAAATTTAATTATGAGAATCTAAATAATTCTTTAGTGCTGTAAAGTTATTTTTGTGTACTCCTGCACCTTGCTGGCAAACTTGCTTTAAATTTGCATCTGTACAGTATTCAGCGTATTGACTGCATTTTTTGTTCATTAAAGCTTCATAAGCTAGTTGATCTTCTAATGTCTTTAAATTTCTAGCATCTATTTGTTTATTTCCTGTGTTCATAGTATTCATAAAATTCACCCTCCTATAAATTTATTTGTAACTACATTTATTATTGTTTCCTTATATGAACATAAATATTTGAGAAACTTAATTCAATTGTGGTTAATTTTTCACTATGATATAATATTTTAGTAGCAAGGAGTGATGTTTTTGAAAGAAATGGAAATTAGAATTATAAATATAGATGTAGATACTATGCGAAATAAATTACTCTCTTTAGGTTGCGCTAAAGTAAAAGAAGAAAATCAAACAAATTTAATCTATGATTTCCCAGATAAAAAACTTTTAAATAATAAAGGTTATGCTAGAATAAGAATTGTAGAGGATTTAATAAAAAATAAAACTACAAATTATATGACAGTAAAAAAGTTATTAAGTTGCGAAAAATACAAAATAATGGAAGAGCATGAAACAGAAATTTTAAGTAGTGAGGATGGCAAAAATATTTTAGAATCCCTTGGCTTATGCTTAATACAAGGAATTAAAAAATATAGAGAAAGCTATAAATTTAAAGATACCCTTATTGAAATAGATATCAATCAAAAGGATTTTTGTCCCTTTCCATATATTGAAATTGAAAGCTGCTATGAAAATCAGCTAAAGGAAGTAGTGTCACTTTTAGGTTATACCATGGAAGATACTACTTCAAAAACCATATATGAAATATTAAAAGATAAAGGAGTTACAAAAGGATTATAATGTTTGGATATGTTACTCCCTGCATTCCAGAGTTAAAGGTTAAAGAATATTATAAATTCAAATCTTACTACTGTGGATTGTGTAAAAGTATTAAAACTAACTATGGAAATTTACCTAGATTTTCTTTAAATTATGATATGACATTTTTAGCTATACTTATTCATTCTTTAAGTAATAATGATGGTTCTTTTAAGAAATGCTTTTGTCCTGTACATCCTTTAAAGAAAAACTTAATAATGGAAAATAACCCCGAATTAGATTATGCTTCTTTTTGCAATGTGATTTTGTTCTATTATAAGCTTTTAGACGATTTTAATGATGATAAAAGTATAAAAAGTAAAATACTCAGTGGTTTTTTAACTCCTTATTTAAAGAACCTGCCCAGAGAGCTTCAAAATGTACAAGCTGCTATTGAAATTAAATTAAAAAATCTTTATGTTATGGAAAATTCCATAAATAAATATAATTTAGATGAGTACTCTCATAATTTTGCTGACCTTACAGGATTCCTTTTAAGTAATTATTTTTCTGGAGAAAACTTTCAGGATAATTTATATTGGTTGGGATATAATTTAGGAAAATGGATATATATAATCGATGCTTTTGATGATTTAGAAGATGATATGAAAAAACATAAATTTAATCCTATAAATAACTATTTAAATACAGAACAAAAATCTTTTATAGATTTTTCCCAAGAAATTGAAGGAAGGATAGATTTTACATTAGTTTCTTGCGCCAATAATTGCCTCATGCACATGGGAAAATTACCTATAAATAAAAATAAAACCTTACTAGAAAATATACTTATGTTTGGCTTAATGGAAAAAATGGATAAAGTTTTTAAAAGGAGTGACGTTAACTATGAGCAATCCCTATGAAGTTTTAGGAATAAGTGAAAATTCTTCTTTAGATGATATTAAAAGATCCTATAGAGAGTTAGCTAAAAAATATCATCCAGATCAATATGAAAATAATCCTTTAAGAGAATTAGCAGAAACTAAAATGAGAGAAATTAATGAAGCCTATGATTATTTAATAAAAAATCATAACAATGGACGTAACAATAATAATTATAGTAGTAACAATAGCTATAGTAGTAATAGTGATTATTCCGACAATATGGCATATCAGTACATAAGAATGGATATTCAAAATAATAACTTAAGAGAAGCAGAAGCTAAACTAAACAGAGTTATGAATAGAAATGCAGAATGGAATTACTTAATGGGTGTGCTTTATATGAAAAAAGGATGGTATGACCAAGGCTTAACACATTTAACTAATGCTTATAATTTAGAACCTAATAACGCCGAATACAGAGATGCTTACAATCAAATACAAAGGATGAATAATTCTTATAGGCAAAATTATAGAACTAGAAATAATTCTGATAATGACATGTGCAGATTATGTTTTGGACTTTGGTGTGCTGACTCATGTTGTGAGTGCTGTGGAGGAGATTTAATTTCTTGTTGTTAGGAGATGGTTACTATGAGTAAAGCCTCTTACGCCGCCAAGGGAGGCTTATTTGCAGCTTTAAGTATTTTACTTATTTATTTAAGTACTATTATTTACACAAATAGGTTATTTTTTCTTGGAGCCGCTTCATTAATTATTCCTTTATGCATATTGATGCTAGATATTAAATATGCACTGCTTGTATACCTAGTTTCTTCAATAGTTAGTTTATGGCTTTTGGGTCCTCGAGGTACTGTAGTGGCATACACACTATTTTTTGGCATATATGGAATAATAAAATTTTATATTGAAAAACTTAGAAATATGCCTTTGGAAATTGTCTTGAAGCTTTTAACATTTAATATTTTTTTAATTGCTGTATATACTCTTTTTAAATTTATTTTTATGGAAAGTATAGCTTCAAACTATCTAAAATATAAATATATAATATTTTTTGTTTCCCAATTTGTATTTTTATTTTATGATTATATTCTTACAATATTTATAAGCTATTCAAATAACCGTTTTATAAGAAAATTTAAATAATTTCTATTGACAATATTAGTTTTTTGTATATAATAAATTAGTAATATAGTTTTTAAACTTAATATTTTAAAGCAATGATATGGAATAGTAATATTAGATGCATTTAAAGAGAGCTGTTGGATGGTGCAAAACAGTGATGATATAATATGAACTTGCCTTAGAGCATATCTGTGAAAAACAGATACGGTTAAACCGTTATATTTTAAAGAGAGGTTTTATTATTAAAGCCTAAAAAGAGTGGTACCGCGGATAAATCTTTCGTCTCTTATAGAGATGAAGGATTTTTTTATTTGTAAAAATACAAAAACTTGGACAATAAATAAAAAATAAAGAGGAAGGGAGAGGGTTAAGTTTCTCCGAGTTTTCTTAATCTAGTATATATATGAGCGACTATGGAACAAATATAGACCAAAAATGGCAAAAGAAATGGGAGGAATCCGGCCTCTATAATTTTCATGATAATAGTGATAAGCCTAAATTATATACATTAGAAATGTTTTCCTATCCTTCTGGAAGTAAACTTCATGCTGGTCACTGGTTCAACTATGGTCCCGTAGATTCTTGGGCTAGAATGAAAAGAATGCAGGGATATAACGTATTTCAACCTATGGGATTTGACGCTTTTGGACTTCCTGCTGAAAACTACGCTATAAAAACTGGAATTCATCCAAAAGACTCTACAGATAAAAATATAGAAACTATGGAAACACAATTAAGAGCTATGGGTGCTATGTTTAACTGGGATCATGAAGTGGTAACTTGTAAACCTGATTACTACAAATGGACTCAATGGGTTTTCTTAAAACTTTACGAAAAAGGATTAGCCTATAGGAAAAAGGCGCCTGTAAACTGGTGTCCTAGTTGTAACACAGTTTTAGCTAATGAGCAAGTAGTAGATGGTTGCTGTGAAAGATGCGATACAGAGGTTACTAAAAAGGATTTAACTCAATGGTTCCTTAAAATAACTGACTATGCAGAAGAACTTTTAGAAAAACTAGATGAACTAGATTGGCCTGAAAAGACTAAGGCTATGCAAAAACATTGGATTGGAAAATCCACTGGTGCAGAAGTTACCTTTAAAGTAAAAGACAGCTCCATATCTTTCGATGTATTTACTACTAGAGCTGACACCTTATTTGGAGTTTCTTATGTAGTTTTAGCGCCTGAAAGTCCTTTAGTAGATGAATTAACTAAAGATGAATATAAAGAATCCGTAGAAGACTATAAAATTGCAGCTAAAAAACAATCTGAAATAGAAAGACAATCTATAACAAGAGAAAAAACTGGTGTATTTACTGGTTCTTATGCTATAAACCCTGTTAACGGCAAGGAAGTACCTGTTTGGGTTGGAGATTATGTACTTGCAACTTATGGTACTGGAGCAGTTATGGCAGTGCCCGCTCATGATGATAGAGACTTCGCCTTTGCTACAAAATATAATCTTCCAATAGTTAAGGTTATAGAGGGCGGAAAAGAACTTCCTTTCACCCAATATGGGACTCTCGTAAACAGCGAGGAATTTAACGGTCTTAAATCACAAGAAGCAAAAGAAGCTATAGTTAAAAAACTTGAATCCATAAACTGTGGATGTGGAAAAACTAATTATAGACTTAGAGATTGGCTTGTATCAAGACAAAGATATTGGGGTGCTCCTATTCCTATAGTATATTGTGATAAATGTGGAACTGTAGCAATACCAGAAGATAAACTTCCTGTAGAGCTTCCATACAATGTGGAATTTGCTCCTGATGGGAAATCACCATTAACTAAATGCGATGAATTTATCAACACAACTTGTCCTGTATGTGGAGGCCCTGCAAAACGTGAAGCAGATACTTTAGATACTTTTGTTTGCTCCTCATGGTACTTCCTAAGATACGTGGACAACAACAACTCATCAAAGGCTTTTGATAGCGAAAAAGTTAATAAAATGCTACCAGTTGACATGTATGTAGGAGGTCCTGAACATGCTTGTATGCACCTTCTATATGCTAGATTTGTAACCAAAGCTCTTAGAGACATGGGATATATCAATTTTGATGAACCTTTCAAGGCTTTAAGACATCAAGGACTTATTCTTGGACCTGATGGACAAAAAATGAGTAAATCTAAAGGAAATACCATATCTCCTGATGAATATATAAAAGAGTTTGGTTCAGATGTATTTAGAATGTACTTGATGTTTGGATTTGCTTATGAAGAAGGCGGAGCATGGAGCGATGAAGGTATAAAGGCTGTATCTAAATTTATAGATAGAATAGAAAGAACTCTTGAAAGCTCTATAGATAGAATGAATTCAAAGAAAAAAATTAAAAACTCTATAGATAAAGGAGAAAAGGAACTTAACTATGCAAGACATTATGCTATAAAAAATGTGTCTGAGGATGCTGAAAAGCTTCAATTTAACACATCTATAGCAAGACTTATGGAATTCAATACTTCTCTATCAAAGTACTGCAATGAAGAAGTTATAAACCCTGATTTCTTAAAAGAAACAGTAATAGATTTTATAAAATTACTTGCTCCTTTCGCACCACACTTTGCAGAAGAACAATGGTCACTAATAGGAATGGATTTCTCCGTATTTAACCATTCATGGCCAATATTTAACTCAAAAGCTCTAATTAAGGATGAAATAGAAATAGCTATTCAAATAAATGGCAAAATAAAATCTAAAATAAATATCTCTTCTAACTTAGATGAAGAAAGCATAAAAGAAGCTGCTTTAAGCGATGAAAAAATAAAAGAAAACCTAGAAGGAAAAGAACTTAAAAAAGTTATTGTAATAAAAGGAAGGCTTGTAAATATAGTTGCAAAGTAGTTATTAAGTAATAGTTGATAGTTCAACTTTTGCATATAAATTTAAGGCTTTACATTAAATTTATAAGCGTTTTTAATTTAAAATGTAAAATTGAACTTTGTAGAGTAGCTAAGAGGTAAAAAGTAAGAAGTAAAAGTGAAAAGGTAAGAGGTAATAGGTAAGAGTTTCTTTAAAAAATTCAGCAAAGCTGAATTTTCACCACAACTATTACTCATTACCTATTACTTACAAATTAATTATAAAAAACTCCTTGAGTTTTATCCTTAACTCTTACTTCTTAGCTCTTACTTCTTAACTCTTACTTCTTAGCTCTTACCTCTTAGCTCTTACTTCTTAGCTCTTACCTATTACCTATTACCTATCTGCGAATTTCAAATTATAGTTAATTTCTAAAAGAGCTTTATTCTTCATTTTACATTTTTATTTTATAACTACAAAAGTTGAATTAAATAACCGATAATAAAATAAATCCCCAGTCCCAGCTCCCCATTTATATTGTTGAGTATTTAGAGACTGGAAATTAGGGATTATAATTTTTTTATTTATATCTATCAACTATTTTCTGAGTTAAATTTAAAAGTTCATTTAACTCGTATACTTCTCCTTTTTCTATAAGCCTATCCAATTGCTTTCTATATAAATTAGCCTCACTTACTTTACCTATGGATGTTAAAACCAATATATTATTCATTACATCTGATACTATACTAGATTTTACTTCAAAAAGTCTTTGTGCATCCTTTATCTCTTCTTTTATTTTAGACATTTCCTCATCTAAATTAAAAGCTGCATCTGCTGCACTCTTTAATTTTACTTTTACATCATCTGGTATATCATGTTTATATTTGTAATTCAATGAGTGCTCTATAGTAGCCCAAAAATTCATGGCTAAGGTTCTTATTTGAAGCTCTGCTAATATAATTTTCTGACCTTCGGCCATATTTACAGGATACTTAATTATCACATGATGACTTCTATATCCACTTTGCTTTACATTAGTAACATAGTCCTTCTCATAAACAATCTCCATATCTTTTCTACTTCTTACTAGTTCCACAACCTTTTCTATATCGTCTACAAATTGACACATTATCCTTATGCCAGCTATATCTTCCATCT
Organism: Haloimpatiens massiliensis; assembly: GCF_900184255.1. Lineage (NCBI taxonomy): Bacteria > Bacillati > Bacillota > Clostridia > Eubacteriales > Clostridiaceae > Haloimpatiens > Haloimpatiens massiliensis. The sequence continues at coordinate 47,481 of NZ_LT854636.1, forward strand.
CATATTCTATTCTCTCTAGCGGTATATTAAATTTATTAGCTTTCTCAAGTATACTGGATATTTCTTTTACCCTCCCTGTTACAAATTCAATAGGAGAATACTCGTTCCTTTTTCTATACTCTCTTCTTACACTCCTAAATTTAACTTTCAGTTCCTCAACTGCTTGAAAATATGGTATTAAGAATCCACTCCATTGTATTATCGCCATATGCTCTTCATCCTTTTCTATGGTATTTTTATACCCTTTATTTATTGTAATTCTAACTCTTAATAACTAATCCCTATATTCAAAAAATATATATTTATAATATTATTATTTATTGGTGACTAGTTTTTTTATCATTTATAGTTATCTATACTCTATTATACCAAAATATTATACAAGTGATAATTATATGTTATAATATTTTTATGAATTGTGTGAGGTGATAACTTGAATGATAATATATTTTCTGGTTTAGAAAAGCTAGGTTTCAACGATATAAAGAATGTAAGCTTATATTATATTGACAGTGAGAAAGAAAATAAAAATCATATGGAAAAGGATGGTACTAATAAATTAAATTTTTTATATCAAAAAGACATCACCTGTCCAATTTGTAATACTAAGTTTAAAGAAAAGGCAGTAAAAACCTCTGCTTATGTTATGGATACAAAAGACAGTGATTTTTTTATAAGATATAGATTCATAAATCCTTACTTCTATGATGTATGGGTTTGCCCTTGTTGTGGATATTCAGCCATGAAATCAGATTTTTTGAAAATAAAAAATCATGAAAAGACCTTAATAAAAGAAAAGATTTCATCTAAATGAAAAAAAAGACAATATCCTGAAGAATATGATATAAACATAGCCATTGAAAGATATAAATTAGCTCTATTAAATTATTATGTAAGAGAAACTGTTTCTAGTAAAAAGGCTATGACTTGCTTAAAATTATCTTGGATGTATAGGTTAAAAAATGATGGTAAAAATGAAACTGAATTTTTAAACCAAGCTCTTACTGGTTTTGAAGATGCCTTTTATAAAGAGTGCTTACCCATATATGGTATGGATAGATATACTACAATGTATTTAATTGGGGAACTTAACAGAAGAATTGGCAATAAAGAAAAGGCTTTGTTATGGTTTAGCAAAGTTATAACTCATCCAGGTGTAAGATTTAAATTAAAAGAACTTGCAAGAGATCAAAGAGATTTAATAAAATCTTTAAATAGTTAGGGGGATACTTATGTTTAAACATTCTAGAAAAAGTAAAAATTTAAATACCAATGAAGATTTATTCAATAATACAAATTCAAATAATGATGATATATCTATAAATAAATCTGAATTTTTGAATTTATATAATATTTTTAAGAACTCATTAGATAGTATAATCAATCCATTTAACCAGCTAATTTCTAATAATAGTAATATAGCTAATTGTTTTGATGAAATAACTAGTCTTTCATCATCACACACAACTAATGTAAAAAATACTTTAGCCACTATAAATGATTTTAATGTTCATATGGAAGATGTAGCTTTCAAGATTAATAATGCCCATGCTAAAGTAATAGATGCCAATTCTGCTGCAGATAATGGCATAAAAAATTTAAATACCCTTGATTCTTCCCTAGATGAACTACAAGAGGCTTTTAATAGTTCTTCTGTTATAGTTAATGATTTGGTAGCAAAAATAGATTCTGTAAACATTATAACAGATTCTATAAGTCAAATTGCTAATCAAACCAATTTATTAGCTCTAAATGCAGCCATTGAAGCAGCAAGAGCCGGTGAAGCTGGAAGAGGTTTCTCCGTAGTAGCAGATGAAGTTAGAAAATTAGCTGAGAATTCAAAAGAAGCTGTTGAAAACATAACAAAAATATTAGAAAAGATAAAAATTGACATACTAAATACCTCATCAGCAGTATCTAATGGTCAATCAGCCTTAACTTTTCAAACTGAAACTATAGCAAATACCAAAAACTCTTTTACAGATATTAAATCTTCAATTGATGAGACTATATGTGAAATAAACAATAGTATAAATACTTTAGTAGAAGCTTCTTCTACAACTAATACTCTAATAAATAATATAGATACTTTAAATTCAGACATGGTAAATAATGATTCCTTATGCTCTAATGTCTCTACAAGTTTAGAAGAACAAAACTCATATATAAACACTTTAAATTCCTCTATAGACAAATTGCATTCTACAGAAAATAAATTTAAAAATTTCATAGATTAGATATAAAAGAGCATAGATTATTTTTTATACAATAATCTATGCTCCTCTACTACTATAATCCCTAATATAAAATTTTAATCTAATATCTTTATAGGCTTAAAATCTAAATAATCTGCTGAAGTAACAATATACTCTATGCCCTCTATATTTCCTTGAAAAAGCCTTTTTAAAGCTGGGCCATGTATATGCCCATATATGACCTTTTCAACATCATACTCCTTAAGCAAATCTATAATTTCTGTGTTTTGAAATTTATCATTAGTAGGTGGATAATGTAGCATTACGATAATCTTTTGAAATCCCCCTTTTTTAGCACTGTCTAAAGATAATTTCAATCTTATTAATTCTCTATTATATATTTTTTTATTATGTTCTGTAGAGTTATCTCCAAAAGGTATTACCCATCCTCGAGTCCCACAAATAGCATATTCTTTATAAGAGAAGTGATTATTTTGTATAAAATTCATCTCTTCATATAGATTATTAAGTTTAGTTATACTCGTCCACCAATAATCATGGTTCCCCTTGACAAATATTTTTCTTCCTGGCAACGAATCAACCCACTGTAACTCTTTAATTCCCTCTTCCATATTCATGGACCATGATATATCTCCTGCTATTAAAATTGTATCTTCTTCTTTTATCTTATCCATCCAATTATTTTTTATTTTTTCATCATGGTCTCTCCAGTTATCCCCAAAGATGTCCATAGGTTTATCTGCACTTAAAGACAAATGCAAATCTGATAAAGCATATAATGCCATATTTATAACTCCTTTATTATTTTATTGATGAGTCTACATCCATTACATAAGCTATTACTTTTGCCACTGTATCGTATAATTCATAGGGTATGCTGCTACCTACATCTACATTCAATAGTAAATTGGCTAATTCTTCATTATACACTATTGGCACATTATTTTCATTAGCCTTTTCCAGTATTTTATCAGCTATTTCCCCCATGCCTGCTGCTGTAACTATAGGAGCATCATAATTTGTATCATATTTTAACGCTGCAGCTTTATTATTCTTATCCATAACTTTCTCCATTCTACATTACACTTTAACATTTAATTTATTTAATCCACAATCTCCAAAAAACTCTCTGCAATTAGATAAATTAAATTCCTCTTCTTTTTCACTTACCTTTATATAAATATTATAAAGGCTATCACTTAGCATTTCCAATAATTTATCTTTATTTTTTTCTACCATTTTAACCCAATTACGTTGGCATTTTATTTCTACATTCATTATAGAGTTATCTACCCTAATAAATGTATCCACCACTCCCATATTTATAGTTTTAATTGAAGTAGCTATTTTCACATTTTTAGTGTCTATAACTTTTCCCTTTTCTCTTCCATCTTTTATTACTAATTTACAAGGGTACACATTGTCCCTTATATTTATTGGCAAATCTAAATAATAATATTCATTACTTAAGGAATTAAATATTTTAAAATTACTAATATTATCCTTAAGCATTTCCATTACTTTAGGATAATTCTTTGAATCTGACTTTATAATATTATCTAACAAATCTTTTATTATATTCTTCATTTCATTTGTTTTAAGTTCTACTTGATTTTTAACTTCCTTGTGTAACTCCTTCCAACTAGTATCTTTCACCATATTTTCAGAAGTATTTTTAATTCTATTTTCACCATTTTTCTCAATACTATCTTTACTATTGTTATCTATACTTTTTTCTATATTTTTAGTATTATCTTCAGTATTTTTACTGTTATTTTCTATATTTTTACTGATACTATCTAAATTTTTACTGCTATTTTCTAAATTTTCATTGCTATTCTCTATATTTTTTTCAGTACTAATCTGTATATTATCTTCAATGTTTTTTTCAGTGACATTTTGGATGTTGTTTTTAGTATTATTTTTTATACTATTTTCAGCGGAAGCTGTTTTCTCTTGTAATTTATACTCCATATTATCACTTTTTGTTTCTACCTGCACAGTTTCCTTTAAACTTTTTAATAATTTTTGTTCATAACTATCTTCAGTTGTACTCAAACTTTCCTTCAAACCTTTTGATTGTAACCCTTTTAGTAATGTAAAAATATCTTTTGACCCTTTAAATACATTTACAAAACCATCTATATTTTCTTTTGAGATATCTATATTATTTTCATATAATATTAAAATATCTTCTAAATCTAGTTTTTCAAGTGAATTAAAAAATCCCTTTAATAAATTTTTTATCTCATTACCTTCTGTGGAATCTAATGTTATACCCTTACTAGATATATATTTATATATGAAATTATCCACATACTCCTCATTGTGTATCTTTTGCATGAGCTTATCCATATTCTTTACATAAGATATATTTTCTTTAGTTAAAGGGATTTCATGTTTTATCATTTCCTTTAAAATACTATAATCTTCTTTACTTAAATTCATATTACTATTCTTTAAAAATTCCTCAATACCATCATTGTGTCCATGATGAGATATTTGTTCTTGTATTAATTTTAATATAAGTTGGCCATCTTCGAATCCATCCACTTGAAACTTAACTAATCCATTAGGCATGTAATCTAAAGGGTTTTTTAGTTTAGCAGGGAACTTCCAACCATCTAAAAGTTTAAGTAAAATATCTTCTTCTCCTATATCTACAATTCTAGCTAAAAACTTCTCTCCCAATTCAAAAGTTAATTTTTCACGATTTCTTTTAGTGTTTACCTGATATACTCCTGGTATGTTTCTTATTTCTGGCATTCAAACTCCCCCCCAAAAACTCCTTTCTTCTATTATCGTATAATTCACAAAAATAAAGAGCCAAAAGTTTTTTAACTTTTAACTCTTCATTCCGTAAATTAGTGTCAAGTAACCAATCCTTAATCTCCAGAACCTATTTTTACATACTTTCTATTTACACAATTATGTTTTAAATGCTAAAGCCACATTTAGAAATTAAATTCCAAGGATAAATATCAATTTTCATATTTATTTAAACTATAACCTAACATCTAATTATAGTGTTTATTGGAGATTAGTTACTACAGATTTAGATTTTATTTAAGCTGAAGCTTATAGAATTTTTTCTTTCCTCTTTTAACTAATGCAGAACCATCTTCAAAGAAATTTTCTTCTAACTTTCTATTAACATCAGTTATTTTTTCTTCATTTATTGTTAATCCACCTTGTTGTATAAGCCTTCTTCCTTCTGATTTAGATGGGACTATCCCACCTTCCACTATTACCTCTAGTAAAGAAGAACCTATTTTATCTCTTTCAACTTCCACTGTTGGCACATTATCCATCTTATTTCCTGCACCAAATAAAGCTTCTGCTGCTTCTTGAGCCTTTTTAGCTTCATCTTCACCATGTACTAGCTTTGTAACTTCATAAGCCAATACTTTCTTAGCTTCATTAATTTGTGCATCTTTTAAAGCTCCTAGTCTTCTAACTTCTTCCATAGGAACAAAAGTTAGAAGAGCAAGGCATTTTTCTACATCCGCATCATTTACATTTCTCCAATATTGATAGAAGTCATAAGGAGAAGTTTTCTTAGGGTCTAGCCATAAAGCTCCTTTGGCTGTTTTACCCATTTTGTTTCCTTCGCTATTAGTCAAAAGAGCACAAGTCATAGCATAAACTTGTTTTGATTCTTTTCTTCTAACTAAATCAATACCTGCTAACATGTTAGACCATTGGTCATCTCCACCTAATTCCATAGTACAATTGTACTTTTTATTAAGTTCAAGGAAATCATATCCTTGCATAAGCATATAGTTAAATTCTAAAAATGAAAGTCCCTTTTCCAATCTCTGTTTGAAACATTCTGCTGTAAGCATCTTATTTACAGAGAAGCAAGAGCCTATATCTCTTATAAAATCTATATAATTTAGATTTAAAAGCCATTCTGCATTATTTACAAGTATAGCTTTATCATCAGTAAAGTCTATAAATCTTTTCATCTGTTCCTTTATGCAACTAACATTATGATCTATAATTTCCTTTGTCATCATTTGTCTCATATCAGTTCTACCTGAAGGGTCTCCAATCATAGCAGTACCCCCACCAACTAGTGCTATAGGTCTATGTCCTGCCCTTTGCATATGAGCCATAAACATAAGAGCTATGAAATGTCCTACATGAAGACTATCTGCTGTAGGATCGAATCCTATGTAAAATGTAATTTTTTCTTTACCTAAAATATCCTTTATTTCATCGTGAGTGGTTTGTTTTATATAACCACGTTCTGATAGAATATCATAAACATTACTCATGGCTAATTCCTCCCTATAAACTTAAAATAAAACTCCCCTTTATTTAAAAGGGGAGACGTTAATCTATTAATAAAATTATTATATCATTTTAGAAATCTTTTAACAACAGCAATTAAGCTGTAAGAAATACATATAGGTATATAAAATGCCTTTATGCTATATATTTTTTTACAAACTCAGGCACATTCTTCTCTACTTCATTAATGTTTATATAGAAATCTACTTCATACCTCTCTGATAAGTCTTCTAAATAGTAAAATAAATGTGCCGCATCCTGAAGACCTTCTTTTACAATATTCCCTAGACCATCTACAAAAACAGTCTCAATATCGTAGTCTTCTGACAAAATGCCGCACAAGAAACCATAAAAACTCTTATAATCTTTTAAAACAAAATCATCTGTAGAAATAAATCTAATACTGCTCTTAAGTTCACAACTTGGTCTAAAATCATCATCAATGTAAACTAAATTTCCCTTGCTAGTTAATGCCTTTTCATTAGCTAGTCTTATAAGCTCCTTTGTTTTACCTGAACCTTTTTCACCACAAAAAACACAAATCATTTTAAATCAACCCCTTACTCTAATATTTAGGTGCTGTTTTATATATTATATAATATTCAGAATATTTTTGCAATATTAATTGTTAATATTATTTTTTATATTTTTAATTCCAGGATATACAATTTTAAAAGTATTTCCAGCTGGTGAATTGATAAATAATACCTTGCCATACTTTTTAAATGCCCTCTTAATCTTAGTAAAACCAGTGCCTCCATGATTAAATCTTTTCTTTTGATCAATAGTTATTAATTTTTCATATATCCACATATTCCTTTTAACATAATTAGGTGATTGAATACTTTTTCCTCTAATTAAAACTCCCGGACTACATAAAACCACACTATTATAATTGATTATAATTTCTATCTCCCTAGAAAAAATAGTATAATCCCTATAGAGCACAGCATTTTTAACTCCCTCTAAAAGAGCATAAGTAGGATAACTTTGTGGCAAAATATCATAGAGTTTTTCTTCTACTTCGTCAAGCATTTCTAAAAGTTCACCTTTTACTATAAAGACCTCCCCAACAGCCTTATTTATTCTATTTACTATTCTTATAACATTTTGAGGAAGAAAAATATTGTTTATTTTCGAAAATACTAAAAGCCCCCCTAAAGTAACACAATATTCATTGGTATCTCTGTCTCTATTTATAATAGAAGTACTTTCCATTAATGCATATTTATTTTCATCATTTAACTCTATACCTGTATACTTAAAATACTTATTAATAAGTTCCATGTCTAAAACTTCCGGACTACTTTTAATTATAGAACAAAGTTCACTATTTAAATTCATATTATTTTCAAAGGAAGAGACTAACTCATCTTTTCTCATAATGTCTGTAGTGGAACCTCTTCTTATATAAAAAGCTCCATTATCTCTAACCTGATATGGTTTTTGTTCACCATAATATATTGCTATTATAGCTAAATTTTTGCCATTATACTTCATTTTCTCTACAGATATTGGTATAGGCGGATCACATCTAGAACTTACCACCTGCTGTATTTGTTCCTCCACCACATCTTCAGAATTTATCCCTATTATATTTTTAGTCTTATCCTCTACTCCAATTACAATATACCCTCTTCCCCCTTGAGAATTGGCAATAGCACATACATCTTTAACCAGTTCCTTTTTACCTGTATCAGTGTTTATATCTAAGCTTTGTTTAAAATCTAGTTTAGGTCCCTCTTGTCTTTTTAACAGATTTTCCAGCTTCCTTTTATCCAAAATTATCACTCCAAAACATTCTTGTAATACTATTTTATTATTCCTATTTTATAATATTTCATTATATAATATTTTATCAGAATTTTTATTAAACTTACAACACAAGAATATTGTGATGTAATACATTGAAAAAAATCTGATTTTAATTCCGTAATAAATGTGTAATTTTGGACTATTCACAATACGCCAAGGACTTCTAAATGTCCCACAGTTAAAGCCCCTAAAGCTTTCAAACTCACTCGTTCCTCGTTCAAACATGAAAGCTTCTTAACGGGTCTTTAATTGTGAGACATAAGAAGTTCTAAGGCTAGTTCAATAGTCCCAAATTCCACATTTATTACTACATTAAAATCAGATTTTTAGTTTAATATGTATGTGGTTTAAGAGGAGAAGCCTACTAAAGAAGTATGATTTTCCTCCGCTTCGCTATGGAAAATTTTTAATTTATAAAAAAAAGTATTCATGATATTTTTTTAAGCGTAGCTGTTCGTTTAATCCCCAGTCACCAAATAGTTTAATAGTAATTCTTTATTTTTAAGTAGTAAATACTAGGTATTATATGGTAAATTTTAGAAATGAAAAAACACTCATATTATTTTTTTAGGCGAAGCCTTTCGTTTAATCCTAAGTTCCCGGTTATTAATAATATCTTGACTAATTGGAAGATATAATTAGTTACTTTCATTAGAAACTAATAAATAACCAATTATTAAAATATTCAATAAAATTCAATATTTTTTGCCATAAGGCATTAACTTGTATAAATCTTAGCTTTTGTATTTACACTGGCTGCCGTTAATAAAAGATTTTTAAAGCCCTAAAAGAAAAACTATAACTATTCCATTTAATGAAATAGTTATAGCTTTTTTTTTGCTATCTCATTTATTTAATTAAAGATTTTCCGTAACATAGTGGAGGAAAATCATCCTTCAGTAGGCTATCTCCCCCATAAGTAATGTACGTATGAACCGAAAAATCTGTCTTTAAGGTAACAATAAATATAGTTTTTTAGACTATTGAGCTAGCCTTAGAAATTCTTTGTTTTCAAATTTCAATACCCGTTAAGAAGCTTTCATGTTTGAGCGCCGTTAGAAGCGAGTTTGAAAGCTTTAGGGTATTGAAATTTGAAAACATTAGAATTTCTTGGCGTATTGCGAACAGTCTTAAAAAATATATTTATTGTGGACTTAAAGACAGATTTTTCTTATGACACTTGCTTCGCAATTTATGCTTACTATTCGCTCTTAGCTATGGCTGACAAAACTAACCCTTTGTTGTGCTCTAAGGCCCAGCTTATTCCCCAATCTGTTTGGAAAAGTAATAAATTTCTTCCTTTTAAATCTTCTACTACCTTTGTATCACTGGTTACACTTATACTGGACACTTCTCCAATCCACTTTTCAATCCATCTTATATTTCTAAATGGAAGTCTTTCTAGTTTAACATCTACATTGTATTCATTTTTTAGTCTATACTCTAAAACTTCAAACTGGAGAACTCCTACAACTCCTACTATAAGTTCTTCTGCACCTATATGTGGTTCCCTAAAGACCTGTATAGCTCCCTCTTGAGAAATTTGTGTTATTCCCTTTACAAACTGTTTTCTCTTCATAGTATCTACTGGTCTAACCCTAGCAAAATGTTCTGGTGCAAATACAGGTATTCCTTCAAATTTAAACTTTTTAGAAGCTTCACATAGAGTATCTCCTATTCTAAATATACCTGGATCAAATACTCCTATTATATCTCCTGCATATGCCTCTTCCACAATTTCTCTCTCTTGAGCCAAAAACTGCTGTGGTTGTGATAATTTAATTTTATTTTTTCCCTGTACGTGATAAACCTCCATGCCTTTTTCAAATTTTCCTGAACATATTCTCATAAATGCAATTCTATCCCTGTGAGCTTTATTCATATTAGCTTGTATTTTAAATACAAAAGCTGAGAATTCTTTATCAAATGCATCTATTTCACCCACATCTGACATTCTTGAAAGTGGTGGTGTAGTTATATTTAGGAAGTCCTCTAAAAAAGTCTGTACTCCAAAATTTGTAATAGCACTTCCGAAAAATACTGGAGTAAGAGAACCTTTTTTTACTTTCTCCATATCAAAATCTTCTCCGGCCATATCTAAAAGCTCTATATCTTCCATTAACTTATTATATAAATCCTCTCCTATAAATTCCTTTGTAGCCTCATCCTCTAAGTACATTTCACTTATCTCTGCTTTACTTTGACCGTGGTTTCCACCTTTAAATACCTTTATTACTCTTTTTTCTCTGTCATATATACCTTTAAAGTTTAAACCACATCCTATTGGCCAGTTCATTGGATAAGATTTTATTCCTAATTCATTTTCTAATTCATCCATTAATTCAAAAGGATCCTTAGTTTCTCTATCCATCTTATTTACAAAAGTAAATATAGGAATTTCTCTTATACTACATACATGAAATAACTTTCTTGTTTGTGCCTCTACACCTTTAGCTCCGTCTAAAACCATTACTGCATTATCTGCTGCCATTAATGTTCTATATGTATCCTCACTAAAATCTTGGTGGCCTGGAGTATCTAGTATGTTTATACAATTTCCTTCGTAATTAAATTGCATTACTGATGAAGTTACAGAAATACCTCTTTGTTTTTCTATTTCCATCCAATCAGAAACAGCATGTTTAGATGTTTTTCTAGCTTTTACTGAACCGGCCATTCTTATAGCTCCGCCGTATAACAATAATTTTTCTGTCAGTGTTGTTTTTCCTGCATCTGGGTGAGATATTATAGCAAAAGTTCTTCTTCTCTCTATTTCTTTTCTTAAATCTGGCAATATTCTCTCCTCTTTCTTTGTATATATTCTAATTAAAAAGGTCTGTAAATACAGACCTTAATGCTATTTACTATTATTTATTATTCTTTAAACTCTAAATGTGCTTTTTAAGTAACAACTTATATTATATCAAATAAGAAAGAAGTTTTTCAATAGCATAAATAGAGTTCTTTGGTTTTAAATGGTTCTTTAGCCCTATATTATTGAATAAATATATTATATTTGCAAATAATAATTCTGTGTAGTATTAGAACTTAAAACTTTATTTATATGGAGGAATGAAAGTTGAATTTTTTACGCTGGTTAGGCAGTATAATACTCTTATTTTGGATAATAGCTTTAATATTTAAGATTGGTGGGTACTTAATAAATTTACTCTTAGCTTTAGCTATAGTAATTTTTATATTAGATGCTCTATTGAATAGAAAAAAATCATATAAATAAACTGCTAGTGTCAATATATATACTAGCAGTTATTAGGACATATATATTTATTAGCTTCTTTACTAATTATTCATTAAAAAAATCACCTATTTATTTTAAAAATTCAGGGATTTCTACTTTATTTAATATAAATTTCTCTATAACGTGTGCTACTCCATTTTCTTCATTTGTTAAAGTTATGTAGTTAGCTCTTCTTTTTACCTCTATCATAGCATTTTCCATTGCCACTCCAAGTCCTGCAAATTCAATCATATGAATGTCATTGCCCGCATCTCCTATACATATAACCTCTTCTCTTTTTATCCCAAACCTTTCAGCTAACCTTTTAACCCCTTGTCCTTTATTAACTTCTTTATTTAAAAATTCTAAAAAGTAGGGCTCACTTCTTAAAACACTATATTTTTCGTATACTTCATCTGGAAGTTGCTCTACTGCTTTAGAAAGGATTTCTTCCTTATCTATCATCATTATCTTTACTATGTTAGTATCAGAATCTAAACTGTCAAAGTCAACTACCTTTAATGGAATCTTATTAATTTCTGCTTCAAGTAGTGAATATTCACTAATTTTTGGAGTTATACATTCATTTGGAGTTAACGCATGTATGTTTACCCCTAACTCCCTACTTAATTTATATAAATATTTAATATCTTCTATTTTCATATTTTGCTCATATATAAGTTTTCCGGTTTTATTAAGTTGAACTGCTGCTCCATTAAAAGCAACGGAACAATCATCTTCATCTAATAAATCTAATTTTTCTATGTATCTACCAATTCCTTTTATGGGTCTTCCTGTAGCCAAAACTACCTTCACACCCTTTTGTCTAGCACGTTGAATTGCTTCATATGTAACCTTTGATATGGTCTTATCATTTTTTAATAAAGTTCCATCTAAATCTATTGCCAATAATTTAAACATAGTAAATTGTTTCCTCCCAAAAATTTAATAAATAACCGTAAACATTATATCATATAAAATAATATTGGCGTAAATTAATTTCATATGTATACATTTTCATTTATATTTTTTTAAATATTTTAAAATCTCCATATTATGGACCTTAATATGGAGATTTATTGATATAACCTGATATTTAATTTACACTGCAATTTAAGGCACATTCAAATAAATAATAAGTCAGTATACTAGCCTATTTTACGTCATACTGCATCAACAAAATTCATTTATTCTAAAAATACTATAAACTGATTTATGTATTTATATGATTAACCCACAATAAGGTACAATGTGGTGGAATTATGAAATTTCTCCTCCATGACTTGCATAAAAGCTCGGAACAATAAATTTAATTTAAGAAATTCTAATCTTTTATCCATATAAAATTATCTAACGCTCACATTCAGCGTCCTGCCTCAGGTTCGCTAGCCTGGCGTCCTTGCCAGGCTTACGATAATTTTATCTGTCTAAAAGAAGAATTTCTTAAATTAAATTTAAACAGTTCCTTCGCTTCTTATGCAAGTCATTCCAGAGAAATTTCATAATTCAAGTAATATAATGTTTTTTGTGGGTTAATCATTTATATACATTTTTAGTATTTCTATTCTCTTTTCATCTACTTTTTCTACCTTAAATACTATATTTTCAAATTCTACTGTTCTTTCTTCATTATCCGTGGGAATGTACCCCAATAAATCTATTACAAAACCACCTATTGTATCTGAATTATTAGATTTTAAATTTAAATCTAAATATTCATTTACCTCATCTATAGAAAGTAATCCATCTACTAAATAAGTATTTGTATCTATTTTCTTTATTGCTGGCTCTCTATCATCATATTCATCCAATATATTACCCATAACTTCTTCTATTAAATCCTCCATGGTAACTATGCCTGAAAACCCCCCGTATTCATCAATTAAAATAGCCATATGGTTTTTTGTACTCTGCAGTTCTTTAAATAAAAGGTCTATATTTTTTGTTTCCGGTACAAAATAAGCAGGTCTCAATATACCTACTATATACTCCACAGTTATTTTTTCATTTTTATTTATATAAGCAAACAAATCTTTGGTGTAAAGAATCCCTATAATATTATCTGTATCTTCCTCATAAACTGGAACTCTAGAATATTTTTCTTCTACTATTTTCTGTATACTTTCCTGCATAGAAGCATTCAAATTTATAGAAAACACCTCTGTTCTAGGTGTCATTATTTCCTTAGCTAATTTATCATCAAATCCAAATATACCGTTTATCATCTCTTTTTCTGTACTATTTATTACCCCATGCTCTTCACCCACATCTATTAAAGATTTAATTTCTTCTATAGATACCTTTTCTTCTAAATTTTCTGTGCTAAACCCAAATAACCTCACTAAGGCATTAGTAGAGCTAGACAACAGCTTTACAAAAGGAGAAGTTATTTTAGATATAAATATAATAGGTTTTACCGCAAACATAGCGATAACCTGTGACTTTTGAAGAGCAATTCTTTTAGGAATCAATTCTCCAAATACTAAAGTAATATATGATAATATAATAGTAACTACTATAATACTAATTTGAGAACTATATGAGATATTAAATTGTCTTAAAAAATACGCCAATCTTAAAGATATGCCAGTAGCCGCAGAAGCACTAGCAAAAAATCCTGCTAAAGTAATTCCCACTTGAATTGTAGCTAGGAATTTACTAGGTTCTTCCGTAAGCCTCTTTAAAAGCACTGCTTTTTCGTCTCCTTCTTCTGCCAGCATATTAACTTTATTTTTATTTAAAGACACAATAGCCATTTCTGCCGCAGCAAAAAAAGCATTAATCAAAACTAATATTAATATAATAAATATCTTTAAAAATAAGTTATCTGCAGAAGAATTCACGGATATTTCCCCCTTAAAAATAAGTCTCTACAATTATTATTATCCCATTATTTTATTTTTTCATGCTAACCATAAGAAAATTATGACTTTGTCATAATTTTCAGTAGACCCAAATTAGTGTGCCAGAGGACTAGTGGGCTAGTGGGCTAGTTAAGTATAATTTTTCTTCATTGCATTACTAAAAATTTTACAATTTAAAAAAGATAACATAATTTCACGTTGTGGAATTATGTTATCTTTTTGGACTTAACTTAAATCTTTTTTGGCGGTAGCCAGCCTAAATATTAAAGCTAAAATTTATAGAAACTATTGCCTTACGGCAAGATATATTAAATTTTATACAATATTTTATTTTAATAATTGGTTATTCACCAGTCTAATCAAAGATAATAATTATATCTCATAATTAGTGAAAATATTATGAGCACTTTTTATTATATAAATCAATTATTTCCAATATCAAGAGCTCAGTACCTAAAAATTAAGATTTTCCGTAACGTAGTGGAGCAAAATCCTCCTTTAGTAGGCCGTCTCCCACCCACGAAGCAATTACTCTGTAACTGAAAAAACTGCCTTTAATGGAGTGATAAAATTGA
This sequence comes from Haloimpatiens massiliensis, assembly GCF_900184255.1. Taxonomy (NCBI): domain Bacteria; kingdom Bacillati; phylum Bacillota; class Clostridia; order Eubacteriales; family Clostridiaceae; genus Haloimpatiens; species Haloimpatiens massiliensis. The sequence goes on from NZ_LT854636.1 coordinate 62,485, forward strand.
AATTTAGGGCTATTGAACTAGCTTTAGAACTTCTTATGTTTTGAAATTTAAAGACCCGTTAAGAAGCTTTCATGTTTGAACGAGGAACGAGTGAGTTTGAAAGCTTTAGGGAATTTAAATTTCAAAACATTTAGAAGTTCTTAGCTTATTGTTCACAGTCCAAAATTTCAATTTTATCACGGAATTAAAGGCAGTTTTTTCCTACGGAACTTACTTGAAATTTATGCTTCTGGATGTTGATATATAAAAAAGTCTTTCCCTGTCACCTTCCTTAATCACTTGAAAACACTACACACTATTTTCTTCCAAATAAAAAAGTCTTTCCACAACCACTCCACAAAACCATTAAAATTATCCACATATTATCCATATGTTTTTCCATTTTAAATAATAAAGTCTTTCCGTATTAGGCTCAAGGATTAAGTGAAAAGGATTAAGAATTGGTCTATTTTTTCTTCTATTTAATCTTCTATTTTCTTTTTTCTATTCTCTTCTAAAGCCTTATTTTATAAAGGTTTGCGTGGGGGTGTCTAATTGAAAATCTGTTAAGAAATCTGATTAGAAATATAGATTTCTATTTATAGTTCTATATGAAAATCTAAAAAAAGCCGTAGGCTTTGGGGCAATTTTATGCTCCAGCCTACGGCTTTTGGAATGACTTTTTTATTCTTGGAATGTGTTTTTATTATTTAGACATATTTAGAATGTAGTTTATAAATACACAGGTAATAATGATTATTTAATTATTTCTAATTCTCTTATGATAAAGCAACTACCTTATAACTCTATTAATAAAATTCTTCAAATTCGTTAAGTTTTCATTCTTTTCCTTATCCTGTAGATACTCATATATACTTTGATCTCTTCTCCAAGTATTTTCATATTTCTTAAATAATTCTACTCTATATAAATTTAACTGCTTTAAATCTAATTTTATATCTTCTATTCTAGGATTAATCATATTAAGATCTCTCTTTGTTATAAAGATATTATCATTTTGTTTTTTCTTTTCATACTCTCTATCTAACTTCCAATATACCTCTTCTAATTTATTTTTAATAATATCAATCTTTTTTATTATTGGACATGTTTCTACTATTAATCCCCTAACTTCCGCTCCTATATGTTGATAACAATCATTTACTCTATAAAGTGATTTCTTTAAAGAATGCATATTATTTAATACATTATAAAATTCTTGTTTATTAACCATCCAATTATCTAACTCATATATTATTATATTATTTAAAATTTGCTGTTCTTCTTTTAGTTTTTCCAATGCTGCAAATCCAATAGTTTCGTTATTCACAAATTTTAATATTTCATCTTTCCAATATTGATAATAACCACTCCTATTGTACATAAAATGAGAGTTCTCTACATTATCTTCAATACCACCTGAAGTAAGATTATTTGAACCAACAAAACAATCTTTATCTGTAATCATATACTTTGCATGATTAACTGAATTAATAATAACTGTAGTCCCTGAACATATAATGTACTCAATTTTCTTTAACTCATTTATTATCCGTTTGTTAATCATCTTTTTTGCATCTCTATATTCATACTCATAAGGTATTATAACTAATTTAGGACATTGCAATTTATTAAACCTATTCCATAAACTCGGTGGAAGAAAAAAAGAAAAACTACTAGCAATGATAAATTTTGGATTATTATCTAATATTCTTTCAAAATATGCATTATAATTATCATTTCTATCTTTAACACTTATAATTTCATTTATAGATTTCATTCTATCACCCTCAGTAAATACTTTAGTAATACTTATGTAATTACATTTATTTATATTCCCAGGGTATGAAATGATTTTATAAAAGTCTTACTCTTAATTCAATAAATAAATTTTTCATCTTTATTATGTTTATGGTTTTTTATTAAATATTGTATCCTATCATCATTTGATGGATGACTATATTTATACTTTGTAGTTTTGTCATTTTTCAATAATCCTATAGCATCTATAGCAAAATCTAATCCAACAAGATTAGTAGCCACTAAATCTGCTGCATATTCCCTCTGCCAATTTGCCTTATTAAAATTTCTTCTATGCAATGTATACCATACATTAAAGATGATAACAATGATTACAAGTAATACTGCCTCAATAACTCCTTTAAACTTACTAATAATCTCATAATCAATTGAATATACAAATACTTTCGATGCAAGTATAGTTATCATAAATATACAAGTAATAAAAAGCATATTGTTAGTAACCTCTCTATGTTTTAATTTAATATGTGCTAATTCATGCCCAATAACAAACTTAATATTATTCTCACTCCATTGCCCATGAAGTACAATGAGAACATCATTTTTATAAACTGCAACATCAGCATTTGGATTTTTTGCTTTTCTATTTATTGAAACTAACACATTATTTGTAATACCTAACTTTTGTTTTACTTCTTCTACAAATTCATTAATCCATTCATCACATAGATCATACCTATTAAATCTTTTTAACATTGCAAAAGAAGTAACCTTGTCCCATGTTATTCCAAGCATCATAATAAATATTATAATGCCTATCAATAAAAAAATATCTCTCATTAATAACACTCCATCCTAACTCAATATTTATATCGCACAAATTCTTATTATCAATAAATTAAATATTTCCATTCGTAATCAATTGCAAAAATTTCATTTTACTACTTTAGTGCTTTCCTAAAAATTTTTCCATCTATAGTATAACCATTCTTGGTATAAAATCGCTTCCGTGCTTCACTATCTGTATCTGAACTCAAATCACCACTGCATCCATAAATATATTTAATATGATAGAGTTCAATATCTTCTTCTTCGCTTTTAGGTTCACTATTAAATTTATCAATTTGCCTATTTAATTTAGGAATTATCACTTCCTCAAGCCACTTTAATGTAAATGAACCTAAGCCTGTACATTTTTCCTTTGTTCTAATATCAATTGCCTTTATTTCTATGCTAGGGTGGCAACTAACTATACCAACTCCCAATTGCATAAATCCTTTTCCGTGATAATAATCTTTTTTTTGATGGAACTTACCATAGAATATATCAACTTCAAGATGTCTAATTTCAGTAATTTTTTGTTTACCAAAGTCACACAATAAACAAAAAAGGTCATTGTTTTTGTTTATTCCAAACTTTATTATACTATTAGTAGAAACAGGTTTTTCCTGTTCTTCCATGTAACATCTGATATCTTCAATAACATCATTATATTGAGATATTTTTTTACAATATTGAGAGATATAACTAACTATATTATTAAATTTATTGATATTTTCTTTGCATAATGTATCTACTTCGCCAATATCTCTAAAATTAGTTGAATAACCAATTGAATTTTCATCTATTTTTTCAGTAAGCCTCCATGGAATTGAACCAAAATCAGTATTAATATTTAATATTCCATTTAGTTTTGTGCAATTTAACAGTTCATTTTTCAAGCGATTGTTTAGTCGATATAACTCTGACTTATGCATATCGGCATCTTGTATTAAATTACTAATATTCTCTAAAAATTTATCTTTCTTTATTTTTGCTACTTTATTATTTATAATATCTCCTATCATTCCCATATTCTCTACCTCTCTTCTACTAGTTATAATACTAAAGTATATTCCAAACAAATAATAATAGAAGAATTATAGTAAAAAGGTTAGTTGCAGTATGAATACAACTAACCTTTTTACTAAATATTTATTTCTATTAATCTCTAATTTCCATCAATGATAATATTTCATCCTTATATTCCTTCAAAAATTCCTCATGCAAAGAAGCCTTTTTGTACACCTTCCAGAACTTTAACTCTTCACCCTCTTTTTCTAATTCTCTTATTGCCCATTTAGCCTTTCTAATCTGAAACTCTTTGCTGCTTTCTGTTACCAAATTAATGTATTCTTTAGTTTTTGGCATCTTATCTAAATGTGAAGATAATAGTGATTTTAAACCTAACCTCCTACCTATTAAACTAACCGTTATCTTAATAGGTTTTATTTCTTCATTTAATAATTCATCAGTAACATTTTTTACTTTACTTAATATTTCTTCATCTCTTGAATTCCAATTTACTCTTTTACTTGATACTTTATATTTTTTTCTCTTAGGTAAATTTTCTTGAAACCATTCATTATCTAACTTTCGTAACCATTCATAAAGATTAATATCCTTAAACCTTAATTCAGTTATACCCATCCTGGGATTTTCTCCAAGTAATTTTACCCATTCTTCTCTCTTTTCATTTATTTGATAAATATCTATTTCTTTTTCAACTTTCTCTTTTAAAGTAGGTATTACCTCGCATCTTTCTTTTATATAATCCTCAAAGCCTAATTTAATAGCATATTTTTTTAATGTTTCACTATATGAATTTGTTCTTTTTTCTATTTCTTTTAAACTGAACCCCTTAGATAATAACTCCTTTAAATTTCTTTCCCATACCTCACCAAACTCTTTTATAAATCCAACTTTAAATCTATCTTCATTGCTTTTATCTGGCCCTTTTCTTACATATGTAAAACCGCAAGAACATCTAAAAGTGCCTATTGGACTATTATATTTGCTATTATGCTTTATATCAATTTCTGTAACTACAGGCTTCATATAGTTCTTACATACATAGTTCAAACATGGCCAAGGAGCATGTCCAAAAGGTTTGTATTCAATCTTATCATTGAATAATTGATTTATATCAATATCCAAGAAATTACTTAATAAAATGTGTCTTATTGGCTGTTTTGCTATTCCTCTTGCTCTAACCATATCTTTTAACCAATTTGTTTTTTCTTCTATACTTAAATTAGCATCGAGTGCATCCAATATATTTTCCCCATAATAATTTTTAAATTCTTCTATAAAGGCTCTCATATTAACTACACCATTAATGGTTGCTAACCCTTTTTGCATTAATTTATTCTTATATTGTCCTATAAACCACTCTAAGTTTCTATTTATAAACCTGTTATTTAAAACTTCTTCAACTCTTTTTGATATTTTTAATAATAACGCTAGTTCCTTATCTGAAAAAGTTTTTTTCACTGCCCTTGGCAAACATACTTCACTATTTGGTACTACATATTCTTTTTTATGATAATAACTAATTGGAAATTTACTTTCTTGCAATAATTCATTATGCTTAGTACATATATAAACTCCTTTTATTTGATGAACCCTATGCCAATATGCTTCTCCATACTTAAACATATCTTCTTTTAGACACTGTGAACAAAACTTAAAATACTTCTGTTTTAATGTTCCTATATTAGCCCCTGTTTTTAAATAAATCCCCGTTCCTTCGCTTGATCTCATTAAGTTATAAATTAATTCTGCACGTTCTTTAGATAAAAAGGCTGAATAATAAGGATATAAAGTATTATTATAAGTAAAATCTTCTACTTTATATTTGCTATTTACAGGCATGTTTTCTATAAGTTTATCTAAATTAGTAGATAACTCAAATGAGGCTGTGGAATTGCTTGTACCAAATAGATCTTTAATTGTTTCTGTAAAACTTATATTACCACTTTTAATATGATATCTACTAAAAACACTATATAATAATTCATCCTCATAAGGATTTGGAAAAAATGTAATCATTATTCCACTCCATCTACAATAAAATCTAACTCTAGATTTTTAATATATCCGCTTTGATTTAATGCTTCATATGCTGAAATATTCTTATTTAAACCTTTCTCAACTATAACTCTCACATCATAATTATTTTCTTTATTAGTGGCTTTGATTTTTCTTTTATTTGAAGAGTTATCCTTAGAGATTTTTTGTAGTGTTTTAAATATTATTTCTTTAACTGCTAATTTTTCACCATGTTCTTTCATAATATTATCAACATGTATTTTAGCAGTTTTAGGCTCAATATCTAATTCTAAAAGTTTAATTATGGCCTCTTCCTTTTTAGATGTATTTACATTCTGTTGCTTTTCTTTTTTTAAACTCTGTAATTCCTTAATCCTATTATTTAAGTCTGAGTTTTGTTTTTCAGTAGTAAAAAACTCTTCAAAATCTACAGCACAAATATCTTCATATTTCGCTATTTTTCTAACATCTCCAGATTTCAGTGCATTTAACATTGGTTTCACCAATTTCAGATTTTCACTTGCAACCGACTTTATAAGGTCTACTGTAACTTCCTCCTTACCAGACATAATTGCCCGAATTTGTGACATAGCATATAACTTAACTGCTATATCTATAATTCCCTGACTCTCTTCATATAAAGCATTATTAATTTCCTCACTAAAAGCAGTCTCTTTTTTAGTCCATTGATAATCCCATAGTCCTTCCATCAATAAACTCCAATTATCATCCTTTTTCATTCTTTCCCAGATCATGTCCCCTTGTCCACTTCCTCTTCTGGCCTGACGAAATTCTGACTGTAACACTGAAATTGCTTTAGTTGTACCAATCAAAATAACTGGCACTCCTATAGTATTCACAAGCGTAACAAAGAAATTTAGCATTCTATGAGATCCTCCACTCTTGGCCTCACTTAAATGTTGAATTTCATCTATGACTAATACGCCAAGCCCAATACTTCTAGCAATTTGAGACATAGCAGCCAATAATGTATCTACTGTCCTCTTTGAAGAACCATATTTCATATAATAATTTGTACCTAACAAACTATCTACCTTACTGAAGAATTCTACACAAAGACCTTTTATTGAGCCATCAAAAGGACAATCCAATTTTAACCAAATAAGTTGATACATACTAAAATTAATCCCTTTATAATTGCAATGAATTATTATTTGTGGCATTATTGATAATACTCTGTTAATAGCAGTAGTTTTACCCATTCCAGATACTCCTATTATGGTAAAACCAGATGCTGTAGTCCTAAACAATTTATTACTAGATAAATCCTTATTAACATTTTGTATCATGTCATACCCTTCATTTAAACTACTAACAAACTCTGGCTTAAACGGGTTTCTTGCTAAATAACCTTGACGTATAACTCTAGAAATCCTACTCTCTAGATCTATATGTATACCTAGTGGCTGAAAACATTGAAATAATCGCTGCACTACGTGAACTCTATAATGAGGTTCTAGCAGTTTTTCTTTTGAACTATACGGTGGATAAAGTAATAATTTTTCTATAACCTCTTCTTTACTTAATATATGAGGTAGTGCTTCAATCAAAGGGTTTCCCCTATAGTCCATTATCATTTGTTCCTTATATTCTGCTTCAACCGCCTCTCCACCATATGGAATTAATATATCACTCATATCTTTTTTTCATCCCCTCTCTTAATTTTTTTCTCAATAAATCTATATCATTAATCTCTTCCTTTTCTTTCAATTCAATTTCCTTATTTCCTTCTATTGACACTACTCTATCTGTCTTATTAATTCCTAATTCAAAGGCTTCACTTTCTCTATTAATCATTTTTTCTATTTTTCTATTTTCCTTTATACCTTTTATTCTTTTTCTATCGCTATAAGTAGTATCTAATTCTTCATCCGAATTCCTCTCTGCTTCTTTAACTATATTTTCAATTTCACTTATAAAATCAATCTTGGACTGAAGTTCAACATGTGACGAACTCTCAGCATCTATTTTTTCTTTTTCTATTAAATATTCAATCTCCTCAAGGCTTTTATCCTTATGACTATTTTGATATTCAAGTAAATAACACTTTTCAAATTCTTCTCCATATAAATTTTTAATATATATATAATTTAAATTACGTGGATCATAACAAATATTAATCTTCCAAGTCCCTTTATTTCTTGCCTTCTCAAACCATCTCTCTTTTAATGATGATTTAGAACCATAATATAAATTTTTAAATTTAATACCTTTTGCAGTTACTAACGCACTATCTGAAGGCATCAAATGCAATTTAACTATATCCTCATGGATATATCTGAGTTTACCTGCTCTGTTACTTATGCCCCAGTTCCATAAATTAATTGGTATACACTTAATATCATCTGATATCATCATTTCATCTTTAATGTAATTTTTTAAGTAATGATGATTATTATGATAAAGTACACATTTTATAATTATTTGAGTGAACTGATAAATGTCTAACTTAGCATTTAACCTATAATCCTTATCCCCTCTCTCCATATGTTCAAAATTAACTGCACCTGGAGCAAATGGTTTAACTCTAAGATTTGTCACTCTAAAATGCTGTTCTACTATACCTTTCCAATCTGCTCGATACGGAGGTGTATTGGAAACTTTAACCTGTAATCCATTTATTAAGTTTTCAATTCCTTTTCCCTCAAGTTCTCCCCTATCAGCAAGAATAGTTTCTGGTAAATGATGTACTGGCCAATCACTTTCATTAATATGAATTCCGTATTCTTTACAAAACTCAACTTTTTTACATGCAGTATTAGCAAGTGCCGACATTGCCCCAAGCATTGATGGCCCTTCTAATCCAACATAAATTCCTACAACCATTCTAGAGAAAACATCTATAACTGCATATATAACTGGTCTACCTATTATCCAATTTCTATTAAACCTTGAAACTAAATATACATCGCCAACAGTTGCATCAATTTGATATATCGAACCTGGCCCAATTGCCTCCATTGTTGAGTTTCCAAGAATAGGTCTATGTTTTTGTTCATATTTTTTAGAACTCATTCTTTCTATAATTTCTTTTTTTATATCCCTTTCTTTTTCAAACCAATATTTAAATTGTGTAAAAGTTGGAATTTCACCAGCAGATTTTATTATTGGTATCTTAACTCCATTTTCAATTTTATAATTCTCACTAAAATATTCTTTTAGCATTAATTGATATGTAAGCATTAAAGAGTTTTGAGTGCTTGTATTATAAAATTTATTTATAGAAACTCTAAATATTTTCTTTATATCTTCATCAATATTTATACCTGCCCCAACATACTCTACATTTTTTCTTGGTCTCCCTCTCTTAGTAGCGTTCACCGCCTTTTCTTTCCCTCTACCTCCACACAAATAGAAATCTGGTAATAATGCATTTTTTGTTTTTCCTCTTTTCCAATACCTTTTTAAATAATTCAATACTGTTTTTTCACTTATCATATACTTTGATGCTACTTTTTCTATTAATACTTTTCTTTCCTTTGAGAAGAATATTTGTGGTTCTAAACCTACAATATCCCTTATAACCTCCCATGCAGCATCTCGTTTTTCTCTATCTATTTTAGAAAAATTTTCTTCTCCCTCTATCCTAATGTAAGCATCTTTATCCTCAAGTACCACCATCCCTTCAATCATTTGATTTTTTATATCTTCTATACTTCTTACATAAGGTATAGAGTTTGAACTAATATCAATAACATAAGCGTAATCTTCATATGCTCCTATCCAAAGAATTCTTTCAGTACACTTTATTACTTCATCCTGTCTCCATGATATTAAATTATTAACTCAACTTTCGCACATAAAATTTAAGGCGGAAGCCTTTAAAATAAACATATAAAGCAAAGAAACATTCCTTTTGGTATAATAGAATCATGACAAACATCACACCAAGGAAAGGAATGTTTCTTATGAATACTATTATATCAAATGATACTACTGATAAACAACTTAATTTTANTAACTACTAACAAATATCCTCACCTTCCTAGAAATTTAAAACTTTATTACTCTTACAATATCTAAGGTTTCATTAATATTTATTGGCTTATCCATATCTACTTCTATAATCTTTAACGCAATTAAATATTTAAAAATGAATAATCCTGTACCAGCCTCAAGATTATAGTTTTTATCAAATACCATTGCAAAATCTCTTATCGTAACCTTATTATCCTGTAATCCATCAATAAAATTGTTGCTCATATACAAAATATCGTCTTGTGTCAATCCCATATCTTTATAAGAATTTAAAGAAGGATATATCCATTCAATATTTTTAGCCTTAACAACTGATATTTCTTTATCAGTTACAATCCCCCAATCTATTCCCTTGCTCTCCCAATATCTTCGCTCTATCTCAAACCTCTCAAGTGTAACTTTTTTAGAAAGTTCACTTGATGTTTTAATACTTCTCGCATAGTAATTTCTTTTATTCCCCTCACCTTTTGTAGTTATTAGAAATGTTGTTGATAAAACATATTGAGTATCTGTTTTTTTATTTTTAAATATATCAAAATTTAAATCTGTTTTATTGTCTAAAACCTTATCTATATCTAAAAGTGGATATTGCTCTCTTATATCTATTACACTATCATTCCACTCTAATAAGTAAAAATATCGTATTTCTAAGTCGGTAAAAAAATGATGCATCCTCTGTGTTTTAACTCCAAATACTCTAGTGGCTCTGCCTAATGACGGAAAATCCTGAATTGTAAGCCACGGCTTATAATTCGCTCCTTCTCCTTTTCCTCTACCTTCTTTGATAAGCCGCTCTTTCTTTGCTTCATCAAACGTTAAATTATATTTTGCCATACTCCATCCTCCTTACAATTTCCCTTCAATTACAATTATTCATTTTTTATTTTTCATAATCTTAATAACTTCAATTATTATGCTACTACCATAGATAAAAGAAATAATTAGATTTAAATACGGAGTAAATAACAGTACAAATATAGTTATAATTAACATTGTTCCTTGAATTGGATCAGATGTATTAACAGAAATTTTTATTTTTCTTTTTTCATTATCATCTTTAAATATTTGTGGAAATTTATTTTCAATTATTACACATAACAATATAGTCGCTATTGCTGATGGGGTTGTTGCTAAATAAAATTCATTCATTTATTCTAGCCTCCTTTCATGCTTTGAAGTAAAAAAATAAGAGCCGTTTGTCCATAGGCAAACATCTAATTTTTTTTTAGATATTGCCTATAGCAATGGCTCTTTGTTTAACATTAATTATTAATATTTTATAACTTTATTATAATTTATATCTGTTTGACCTTCAATAAAATGAAATACCTTTTTAATAAAAAAGTCATGTCATATGAAATATTAATCCTTTTCCCTTAAACCTAATTTCTCTCTACCTTATCGAAACTTGCTAAAAACCTATAATATTCACTTATTTCTCCAATATCCAATGTATCATATACTTCTTTTAAAGCCTCTATAAAAACTTTATATTGTTCCATATCATCTTTCGCAATTTTAAAATTAAGTAGTAAACATTCTACAGTTTCTATACCATATTTGAATATTAAGAACTCTGCTACAGTAATATTTAAAGTAACTTCTCCTTCTTTGCCGTCATTTACTCTAATTAATTTATCTGATATTTGTTCCATCCTTTTAATATCATCTTTTAAATTGAAGTTGTTAGTCTCAGGCAATTCTTTATTTAAAAACTTTGTAAAAATTTCTACTCCAAGTAGCACAGTATCAATAATATCTTTCCTAATAATAATGTCTACTTTTTCCTCAATAAATTTATTATAAACCTTGTTCCTTTTTACAAAACTAAACATAATCAATACCTCCAATAATCTGATATAATATATTTCAGATAATATAAGGCAAAGTCTATGATTAATTCAAGTATATTTAACATTAGGAATGGTTATTTTTGAAAGACTTCATTGTTTACTCCGAAAAACTATAAAACCCTACAACAAATGGGCTTCTACTGATAAAGAGTAAACCAATCACTAGTGTTATCTTCTTTCTATTTATTGAACACTTTATCCTGTATAATTACCCCCAAAACAAACAAAACAACTAATGGAAAAGTAATATATTTTGTTACTATTATTATAACTCCAGAAAATAAACTTGATGTAACTGTTACAATAATAATTAATATTAGAATTATTTTGTTTATATACTCCATTTTAACTTTACTAGTTGCTACTTTAAAATTCTTAATTGTATCCTTAATTGTTAAGCATAAAATCACAAGAGATAATATTATAAAAAATACTACACTTGCCAATTTTTTGTTACCTTTAAAAAGATAAATCCATATATTCACTGCATTATTCATTAACATATTCATAAAATCACTGACTTGCTTTTCATTAAAAAGCATATAAATTAAAGGTATTTCAAGTATTGAAACATATAAAATAGTCTTTATTATCTTTATCTTATTTCCGCCATTCCACTGGTTCTTAATAATACCAAAGCCTTGTAATATCTCATTTTTTTCATTCTCGATAGCATGTACATATTTTTTATAACTATAATCTGTCTTCAACGTTTCCATTATTGCATCTATTTTATCTCCATGTATTTCATATGCTAATTCATATAAATATCTTGTCTTATCAGCGATTGTGGTCATAACAAAAGCAAAACTCAGTATTAAAATTAATAGATTTAATACCTGATCTCTATTAAGATTACTACTAAGATAAATACTGTACTGGTAAATATTTAAAACTAAAAAACCTAAGAATATAATAAACCATATACAGAATTGACTTAAATATCTATCTAATTTATCGGATTGTGACTCACTATAAAGTAAAATACTAATAAAAAACGTTATAATGAATATTAATCCTGCTACACTTATATATTTGTTAGTATCTAAGGATATTGAAGAAAGTATTAATACAGATGCTGCAAATAGAATAACTGGCATAATCAATGTATAAATAATAGATTGTTTCAATTTCTTCATTGGTTTTATCATAAAGGTAAGAAAATACAATTTCAAAAACCATCTAGAAAGCCTAAAATCCTCATTTTTATAGTTGGAAATTATTATCCAAAATAAAATAATAAATATGAAAATAGGCATAATCATTAAGTTTAGAAGAGTTACATATTTCATCCCAAAAATCGCACCTAAAGCCATTATTACTATAATTCCTAATAATACTCCAAAAATAATTGAAAATACTATTGCATATAGTATCTGAATAACACCTCTTTTAATATTGGAGTTTTTTTCATTTTCAGAAAAAATACTTTCAAAAAATGCTGTCAACATAATAAACAAATCACCAAAAATATACATTTGAATTCCTCCTGCTTCAATTTATATTCCTCTAAGTTTAAATGGTATAGTTCCGAATTTAATTCAACGTTATTATAAATCCTTTCTAACAATTTTGATGGAATACTGTTTTTCATTTTAATTCTTCCACGTTTTATACTAATAACCCACGTTTTATAATTCAAACCATTTGTGCTTATAATCTTTACAAATATTACTCAAATTCCTTTTCTACTAATTCTGTGTGTTTTAAAATATTATGAAAATCATTCTTTTTGCCTAAGAGTTCATCTTCCCTTGATACTAATGGATCAAACCAATCTGCCTTATCTCTAATCCATTTTATCCATGATACTATTTCTGTTTTCTCATTACTATCAATGGATCCAGTAATATTTTTTTCTAAACGGTCTGCGAATTCTCGCATTTTCCGTGCTTTATCCCAATCAGCAATCATATCTTCTAATCCAGCAATTTTTACTAATTCTGCTTTTTTCATTTCTTCTAAACATCTTTCTCTTTTCTCTTCTTCCCATCTTCTATTGAATTCTCTGTCCGCTAGTTCTTCCAGAATATCTAATTTATTAGATATAGCAAACAAATCAAAAATTATCTTTGATAATTGTGTCTCAAGAGGATCTATCTCTAAATCCCTGTACTCAAAACTTTTATTTAATTCTTGACCATATGAACTCTTAACTGAAAAAATAAAAATAATCGTTCCTGTTTCTTCACTATTCTCTTTTTCATCCTTTTTCTTCTTTTTGCTCTTTTTATTCTCTTCTTTTACTTTAAACTCATAAAAGTGTCTACCTACTCTAATATCAGCCACATCTTTTCCCAAATAACCTTGTACTAATATAGAAGCATCTAATTCCTCAAGTGCCTTGAATAATGTATTTAGGAAGCAATATACTCTTTTTATATTATTAGCAGAAACATGAATTGGAAGAGATGATTTAAAGTTCTTATATAACACTTCTTCACTAGAGTATCTATTTATAAAAAATCTACTTTCTCTTAACTCCTTTTCTTTTTGCTTTCTAACCATCATTTCTTCCTGATGATCTAATATAAGTTGGTGTGGGTTTCTTAATTGGTTTTTAACTACAATATTATCACATTTCTTTTTTATAAGTATTTTTGTTTCATCCGTTAAAAGACTTAATTCTTCGTCTTTCAATATTAATAACCTTTCATCATTCAATTCATTAGCATTATACTTATATTTAATAATACTCTTGCGAACAGTTTGAACATATTTACCAAAAATCTTTGATAATGCTGGCTTTTTAATTTCTTTTCCAGACTTTATTTTTTGCCAGTATCCTTTAGGCGGAAGTGGTATATCTAATTTATTGCATCGTTTTCTTAATGTTGCTTCAGATATTTCATATCGCTTAGCAATGTTTACTAATGGTTCTTCCCAAACTTCATTATATAATTTTTCCCTTTGTTCTACAGTAAAAGTTTCGTACCTCATTATTACCCTTTCTAAAATACTAATACTCTCATAATAATCTTCTTTGTATTTAGTATTTCTATACATTTATTTGATTTCCTTCATAAGTAAAACAAAAGCAGACGAAGTAAATTCTTCACCTGCTCTCAACTAAAAATTTAATATACAAATGTTTTATTTTTCAGAATAACCTCTTTATAATATATTTCAATTTTCTATCTTAATATATTCTGATACCCTACTTTTAAGCAATTCGATCAACTCTTCATCCATAAAGGCATAATCATCAGATATATCGAGACATATTATCTTTTTATTATAGAGCATATCTCCAAACCTATCCCTAATCCTTCTTAAATGTTTCTTTTCCATTACAAAAATTATATCAGCCCATCCGATATGTCCACTTACTACCTTAATACGAGCATTTACTTCTGTTCCTCCTGACTGACCTTACATCATATCCATTTACTCCATTGAATATTTTTTCTGCTGTAAGACTGCTCCATTTATTTCTACTACATATAAACAATAATTTTATATAAATCACCTTCCAAACAATATAGGAAATCTTTGTCCTCTTATTCCTCGAACGTTGAATCAAAAGTATTATTCCTTCTCTACTTTATTATTAGATACTGGAATATTTAAATATTTAATTAATTTTTCAGTTGTTGCATTAATTGAATTTCTATTATTAGATATTTGTCCATTTTCATTCAAAACTCCCCCAATAAATAGAGAATTCAATGTACCTTCATCCGTTTGTCTTTTCCAATCTAATTCCGATAAGGCTAAAGCCACTTTTCTCATATCAAGATTTTGCTCCCTAGCAATATATCCAATCTTAGCAATAACATATAAACCAGCACCAGTTAAAGAAATATATTCATTCCTTAATTTAGGTATTTTATTCAACTCGCCTTTAATCTCCTTAAATGGCCCAACATATTCAAAAATTGTTTTTAAATATGCCGATGTTTGTCTTAATAATCTAGAATATCCTGTTTTATTAATTGCAAACTTATCTGCAAATGGTTTATCTGCATCTCCAACCCCTAATGCAATGTATGATATCATGTTTTTTAACATATTAAAAGAAATCGTAGCCTTAGAATTTGGGCCTATGTTATCTAACGGTGAAAATCCAATATAATGTAAATCTTGATGATATAACTGACTAACCATATATGTTTTTTTAGTTAAACCTACTAAATCTTTCGTTGCTAAAGATAATGGATCTCTCCCTTTTAATAAAGTATATATAGATCTATCTATTGGCGTTTGATTATTTAAATCAACAAAAATATCTCTAATTTTATCTTTATTTTTTTCAACATAAAAATCAACCCCTATATAAAACCCTGGATTATCTTCACCTAATATTTTATATAATTCATGAATAGCATAAGTTCTATGATTTCCATCGCCAGTTTCAAACAATATTTTTTCATCTTCATGAACTGTTGTATTAAAAGGAATAATAATTTCTCCAAATAAAACTCCATTAAATAGTTCAATTACATCAAATATCTTATATCTTAAAGACTTAACATCAAATTCTTGTCCAAAAACTTTTTTTATCTCATTTATTGAGGGATATATTGGTATAAACTCAAATTCTTCTTTTGCCATTACAGTTAATGAAGGCAAAATAAAATCTTCTTCATTTTCCTGTATATATTTCATAATATCTTTTGCTTTTTTAGGCATAAGATATCTGTTAGTGATACTCTCAATATCTGCTAATAATAATTCATGATTATCAGGTTTAGGTTTTGTGTGCGTTAAATGACGTTTTACATCTCCAAAACTCATTACAGCACGATATACACATCTTTTGCCTTGTCTGTAAATTTGAACAGGCAATCTATATCCATTGACATCCTTTTTAATAGTAGTTCTCTCTTCTTTTGTGAAATCATATTTTTTTGTTTTATTCATTTGTATCCTCCATTACAATTATTTGTAATTATATAATACAGTACATACAATCCCTTTGCAATACATTTTTATGTGTACACAAAAAATATGTGTACTAATGTTTTGTGTGCCTATTCAATTCTGATTAAGTGAAAGGAAAGTAAAATATTACTTTCCTTTGAATTATTATTCGTTCTAATTAGCAAAATGTAATATAACAGTTATTCTATATATACCTCAAATTCATTAACCCTTCTATAAAAAGTATTTCTTTTCATCTCACACATCTCCATTGCTTGTGCTGCTGTTATGCTACCTTCCTTCCACAATTTATATGCCTTTTCAAATTTTGCAGTGATATTTTGCTTAGGCCTACCAAACTTAACGCCTTTTGATAAGGCTACATCAATACCTTCTCTCTGCCGCTTCTTAATATTTTTTCTTTCTTCTTCCGCTAACCATGAAAGTATTTGTAAAACAAGATTTGTTACTAACTCACCAACTCCACCTAAATCACTATATTTCCTAGTATCTAACAAAGGCATATCCAAAACTACAACATTTATTTTATTATCCATTAGCCATTGCCATTCACTTAAAATCATGGCTTTATTTCTTCCAAACCTATCTAACGACTTTATGAATAGTGTATCTCCTGATCTAATGCTTCTTTTTAATGCTTGATATTCTGGTCTATCAAAATCTTTTCCTGATTGCCTATCTATATAAATATCTCTTTCATCAATATTTAAATCCTTTATTGCCTCTAACTGACGATCTATATTTTGTTCTTTACTTGAAACTCTTATATATGCATAAGATCTTTGACTCATATCCTACAGTTCCCCCTTAGTTTTATTTCAAAAAGTATATACTTATAATGAAATATTTCAAAAATAAATCTTAAACTTATTGAAACATAAAAATTTATATCATTTTTAGTGTTTCTAAAAGTACACTATTTGAAATATCACCTACATCAATTCGCCTACTAAAATAACCAGTTTAATCTAATCACATCCCTTCATCATTCCCTCCACTCAATTTAACTTATTTATAAACGCTAATTTCAAGTAAATATTATTAGATCCATTATTTCAGCAATATTTTAATTTCCTATTATCTAACTTCATTTCTCTCCCCTTATACTTAAACAGTTACTGATTAATAAATTAACCCATACTTAAAGTAATAAGTATAGGTCTTATATATAAAAAACATACCCAGGCTAATATAAAGTATTACATTTATATGGGTATGTGTTTTCTAGTATATTTTTTATTTGGCTATGTTAGATTAAATTGTTGCTATTAACCTAAATAGAATGAATTAATATGTCTATTGGGTTACTTTTCGATTATTTTCCTCTTATTTAAAAAGCAAAAATCACAGCATTTATTCCCTGTGCCCAAAGTTCCTGTACGAATGAATTTTATTTTTTTCATTGAACTATAAATTATATGATCTGTATCGCAGAAAATTTTGCAAAGTTCAGGACAATCATTTTCCTTACATGCATCATACCAGAGACATTTTGTTATGTTATATTTCACTGATGTATTGTCATTTTTCACCACTTCAGTTATCCAATTATCACTCTTATTAATTGTGGAAATCATTATTTTTCTAAATATATAAAAAAATCCAGGAATAAACTCAAATGCTGAATATTGCTTATTAATTTTCTGACCTACAATAGTAAACATATACTTTTCAACCAAACTATATGCTTTTTTCTGTTCACCTAATTCCATTTCTAATACCTTATACAATGCAATCCTTGGAAGAATTGTTTTTTCAAGTGTTCTCAACTGACTATTACTTTTTCCTACGGTTAATCCAAGTATTGTTTGTAATTTTCTCTGTTGCATATTATAAATCTTATTACCTAAACTATCACCAAATTCATTTAATAAAAATTGCTTCATAACACTTCTCCATTTCTCAATTTATAATACAGATAGGACACTTTATAAGAATAATCCCCATCCTATTTTTCTTATTCAAAAAATGTCTCTTGTAAAACTCTAAAATAGCAATCATCTGTTAAAATTTTCTTCTTTCTTGAACACTAGAAAATTTGATATGTTCACACTACAAACAAGTTACAAAAAAAATTCATTTGTTTTTTTCTCTCTTACCAAATTAAATACTTCAAAACTGAAAAGCATATCCCTGCAATAACAATAGAACTAATTGCCGATATTACACTCCCCTTTAAGAAACCGATAAAATGGAATTTATAATCTTTGTATGCTTTATTTCCTTCACTACCTGGAAGTACAATAAACTTCGGTTGCCAAGTACAGAAAATAAGCCAGTCCATCACGATTAAATCAAATATGTTCCAACACATAGCCACAATTAGTATATGACAAAATATTACCCAATAACTTACTGGAATTGTTGTATATGCATGTATCGCACTCCAAAATATAAAAACTATGATTAAAAACATTGCTATTGTCTCAAATACATATGCATATTTTTTATTTGTAAATGGAGGAAGATTAATAACCTCCTGTAATTCTTTTGGGTAATCATGAAGAAATAAATGGGGCCACTTTATTTCAGTGAATGTAACCGTACTCCCCCACATAATTGCCCAAATTAATCCATGCACTAATGCTATTTCTAAATTCATTAATATCCCCCCCTTTAATTATGAATAGAGACATTATGAGAATTGTTGCAATCAAATAATCCTCATGATCTATCTATTTACTTTGTCCCAAAATATCTACATGTTTTTTCCCTGTAAGATAAATACTCA
The DNA here is from genome assembly GCF_900184255.1 of Haloimpatiens massiliensis. Lineage (NCBI taxonomy): Bacteria > Bacillati > Bacillota > Clostridia > Eubacteriales > Clostridiaceae > Haloimpatiens > Haloimpatiens massiliensis. The sequence goes on from NZ_LT854636.1 coordinate 81,562, forward strand.
TTTCCAAAAACAACTGGAAGAGACTTTTCTTCCTCCAATATTTGAAGATGAAGCATTAGTATTGAAACACAAGCAAATATTATATTAAATACATTTGAAAATATAAGTGCTTCTCCAATATAAAACAGATCAAATCCAACAAATGCAGGATTTCTGCTGTATTTATATATCTCTACGGTAATAATTTTTGTTTTTTGGGTATTATCAATTCCTGCTCTCCAACTATCATGCATTGTGGCCATTGCTGTAATAAACACTACAATACCTAATGAGGAAATAATAATTCCAATATCTCTAACTAGACTATTTTGTATGAGTAATGATAGTTTATCAATAAATAAAATACTTACGAATTGAATGATTGCCATTAAAAATGTTATTATTTTTAATATAAGTTCAATAGTAAAAGTTCTTATAGTCTTACTACCACGAGCCATTCGATCAGTCTTAATGCCACTTTTGCTTTGTATTAACATCTTTACAAAATAACTTCCATAAAAAGCAAACAAAATCATTACCCCTATGTTAGTATATATGTTCACCTACTTCCCCTCCTTTTCTTACGAAAAACATAATCACAAACCTTTCCTCCACGGCAAATTGTCTGTGTATATTCAAATGCAATCCCAGGAAGGTCTCCACATAAAATATCATCAACATGACAGAATACAGGCCCTAACTCTTCTACATGATATAATGAAAAAATCTGTGCATATATACATTTGTTCGTAGTGAAAGCAAATTCATCTTTCTGACATTTTGGATATGTGATATCCCACCCTACCCCATTAGTTTTTGCTACCTTCAGTGGGAATGACCATTTTATCAACTTTATAAATTCAGGCAACCTTGCAACTTTCTGAAACCTTTTCTTTTGAGGTTCAATAAATTCATACATCGCATTTTCAAGAACATCTAAACTATCTTCCTTTGATTTTCCGTTTTGCTGAAGTATACAATAAAATGCTATGGGAAAAAAATATTACATAGATGTCCGTATTTTTTTTATCTGTATAAGAGGACTCCTTTATAAGATTATCTATTTTTCCCAACATCTCTTTTTTTATTTTTTCATCACAGCAATCAAATAATTTTATAAATCTACTTTTTTTCACCATAGATAAAGACTCATATTTTTTTGTCATAAAAATGTCCTCCCTTTCTAATACAAAGTTTTACATTGATTTATCATATTACTTGCCTATGCTATAAATATTGTGAAGTTTCTGCTATTATAGCAACCCCAACATCTGCATAAACCGCTTCTAATTTTGTTATAATTCAAATTGTTACCAATGCTAAAAAACATCATATATGATTATATGTTCATATATATTTTATTGTTATTTTTATCCAAAATCAATGTTTTTTTGATACTTAACTATGGAATATAATATTTTTTTATTTGTAGAAAAAGGCTGTGCAGCAATGATTGCAAAACCCTTCATTGGCTGCTCAGCCTTAACTAAACCTTATTCTTAAATGAAAACTTTATTTAATAGGATAATATACATCTATTTTAAACTTTCCATTATCATATGTAATGTTATACTGTTCTAATGGTTCACCAACGACCTCATAGTTATTTAACTGTATCCAATCTATTACCATAGCATGTATATCACCTTTTTCACTTATTGAACTAGAAGATGCTATAGCATACCTACCAGCAGGTATATAATTAAATTTAATCTTGCTTTCTTTTCTCCTCTCAACTGGTATAGATACTTCTATATCTGCATTATCAGGATCATATTCTAAATCATAATATTTTATAATATGTCCTCCTGTTATTCTTAATCCATTCTTATTTATTTCTTCGTATAATATTCCAATTGTTTCTCCTACATTTCTAATGTTAATTCTTACCCTTTTACTAATTACACATAATTCATCCTTCATAACAATCTTAATACTGCTTTGATCCCATGAATGCTGTTTGTTTTCAGTTTTATCTTCTTTTAAAAGTATGCCTAAATTATCTTTCATAGTTATCAACTTTTGAATTTCTTCTTCAATTGACATTAACCTTTTTTCAATTGTTTCTTTAAAATTATTACTATCTTTATTAAATATAATATCCTTTATTTCATCAAGTGTTAATCCAGACTCTTTTAATTTTATAATATATTTAGCACTATTAATTTGCTCTTTTTCATAATATCTATAGTTATTTTCTTTACTAACGAAACTCGGATTTAAAAGTCCAATTTCATCATAGTGTCTAAGTGTCCTAGTTGAAACTTTTAATATAAGGGAAAACTGACCAATAGAATACATAATAATTACCTCCACTCAATATGGTTCATCGCTGCTTTTATTACAGATGATATTTCAGGAATTGCCTCACCTTTTAGAAATTTTAATATTAAAGTACCTGTTTGAGTAATCATATCCTGAAATTGTTTTTCTCCATACTCAAATGTAGCATTTCCTGGCGAACCAATATATCCCTCAATTATGCCATTCTCTCTAAAGCATTTTTCACCAGACATAATAAATTTTTTCATATCTAAATAAACTGGTTCCAAATCTTTATAACAATCCTTAACTAATTGAGGATGTTTGTATAACATAAAGGATGTTTCTCTTATATCAGCATGAATTTCCCTTTGATTGTCCTCTTCCTTTTGGATACTATCTTTATGATTTTCATCTGAATAAATCATTCTACTTGCAACTTCTAAAAGTTTAATATTAAACTTATCTAAAAGATGCTCTCTTGCATTCTCAATGGCTTTAATATGTCCTAAATCTAAATGATGATTTATAATTACCATTTTATTTATTCCACTTCTAGAAATAGATGCTCCAAAATCAATTAGTAAATTTTCAATTGTTATGGTTCTATAAAACATAGTACCTGGAAAATTAATTATACTTTCATTATAACCTATTGGAAATGGTGGATGTAAAATATAATTAAATTTACTATTCCTTTTCTCTAAATACTTAACTACTTCTGATAAGCAGTCATTTGCAGCAATAAAATCAGTACCTAAAGGCAGATGTGGGCCGTGTTCCTCAATAGGACTTAACCCTACTATTACTACTGTCTTATCTTTATCTAACCTCTCAAATTCTTTCCAAGTCATTTCTTCCATCTTTTTAATAGACATAAAATCACCCTTCCTATTTTAATTAATATCAAGTGATTTTTAGTATAATGTTTTACGCTACGTTAAAGTCAACATTAAAAAGATAAAGTTAATGCTCTTTTTTCTTGTTATTTTCTTTAATTTTTCTACAATAATAATACCGATTGAGGCTAATTATACTTATTATTATTATTGATCCCTTCAATTACTCTACTTAATAAATTAGGATGAAACTTCTTAATTTGCTCTAAGATTATATCCCCTCGCATTTTTGACCAAACAACTGCTCTTTCAACTAAATCTTCATCATCATTTGGAATTTCATCTATTTTATCTGGATACTTAACTATAAGTAACATTCCCTGCACTTCAAGTTCTTCTAAATATTTTTTTGCATCATTTATTTTAATTTCTTCAATTGGCTCAACCGCAACTGTTGATACTACCTCTTCACTCCAATGTGTTTTTCCCTTTATAAATGTATCTCCTGGTAAAACATATATTGATCCAAATTTAAGATTATATCTTAAATCAAATGCTCCTTGAAATCTCTCACAAATATAAGGCTTTCCTGTATCTTTGTCTCTTCCAACACAACATGTGAAATCTCCACCAAAACCGCTTAAAAACACTGCGGACATAACTAAATCTTTTGTACCATAAACATATTCTACTCCATGTGTGCTTTTAACAGGATTTAGTATCTTTAGATTTTGAATTATTGAACTATGATATACTCTTTTCATTTTTGCTTCCCCTTTAAAAAACTTATTTCTCCAATATTATATTAATTTCTCTTACTAAAAAACATTTATGTATCTATTTTAAATCACTATCCATATTATAACATATTCCACAAATTACTTGTATTATTGTAGCATCATTAGACAAATAAATTTGCTGCAATTATTCTCATTAGTGAATAAACTTTTGAAAATAATCTCTTATCTCACTTCATTTCCCTGTCCGTGTATTTAAACAGTTACTGCTTAATGAATTTTCCTATACCTAAAGTAATATATTTACTAGATACTAAAAAGACATACTCATTCTAATATAATATACTAACATGGGTATGACTTTTACCTAAATTATATTTTATATTAAATTTTTAGTAATAATCATTATTCTTATACCACTACACTTTAAATACTATACCAAAACTTTTGGTTACTTATCATACTACTTCTACCTGCTAAGCATAAGCAAGTACATGCTTAGTTTTTTTGAAAAAATAAAAATATTTTTTCTTCTCATATACTCAAGTAATATTAGATTAAGGCATTACATAGAAGACACTAATATTTTGTATTAGTAATTTAACTACACCATACAGTTACCTAATATAACTACTTTACTGATACGAATATAAGTTTTTGTTTATTATTAAACATATCAATATGCCTCTACACTATAAATTATTATAGTATAGAAAATTGCTTCATAATAATAAAATATAGGCTTTTATTTTCCTTCTTGTACTGAAGTAATTATAAATTAAGGTTTACCTTATAAGGATACCTATATTTAATATTAATAAATCTCTCTACTAATATATAAGTACAAATATATTAATTACCGCTATTGCATATACCTTTTTACTAGTAGTTTTATTACTGTCATCATTATATTGATTGCCTGTTGTCAATTATATCAATATTGTACTAGGTATAGGAATATAATTACATCCTTAACTTAATAGTGAGTATCAAGTATTCATAATACAATAACTTTTATCCTAGTACATATATATAAGTATCTTCATTTAGTTTATGCTACAGCCATTAAAGAGTAGTGCAATAAGAGAATATTAGTGTATTATCATACTTCTTAGTCGTATTATTTCTTATGCTTATATTCACTAACTACCTTGAATAATTCCTCTTTACTGGCCTGTGGTAATATTTCTAATAGATGCGAAAACCCACAAGTATATAGCAGCCCTATTAAAACTCTATCTCTTTCATCGGGATTTCCAAATGGCGAACCTTCATAATATTCCCATTTATGCTCACAACTAGTATGAGTGTCCCATTCTTGTAAATCCATTTCTTCTCCCTTTGCTTTAGGCTCAAGATAACTTATCGGTAAATTACACCTTTTCATAGCCTCAAAACAAAAAATATTTTTATCAAGTATTTCCCTAATAGTAGCACCCTGTTCTTTTAATTTTTCAATCTTCTCCATCTGTTCTTTCAAATATCCCTCATAATCCCAGCCACTCATAAATAACACCCTTTCATTTTGATTATCTCTATATATACTAAAATATGATTTAATTATATATGATTTATATTATACCGCCAATCTCCAAAAGCACCTTAAAACATAGCCATATAAACAAAATCAGCATTGATATTAACTACCAATACTGCTCTTTATTACTCTTAACTTACTATTATAGATTGACCTTTAGCCTCTATATTTGCTGCTGCCATAAATTGAATTACCTTCTCTTTATTTAATACCAATTTTGAAAAAGTTTTTTGGTTAGAAAATCCTATCTGCTCCCTAATCCACTTCTTTTGATATACTCCCTTATCTAGCGTAGATACAAATTCTATGAAATTATTGTAATAAGAGTTCTCTTCACGTTCTTTATCATAGGCTACCTTCTTTTCACTTATTTCATATTCTATATTAAGTGAATACTCTTCTACCTTAATTCCATTAAACTGCTCAATTAACTTCTCCAATATCTCTTGGTCATTATTAATTATATATACATCTGCTACTCTATCATTATTTCTATTAATTCTTTTAATAGCCTGGTACAATTCTGCTGCAATAACGGTCTGCCTTATTTGCTCAAATTCTTTATGGCGAAATCTATAAACTCCACCTATTTTACCTGCATCCCACTTATCTCCATTATTGAAATTAAGTCTTGAATAGAACATATACTTCAAAACGTAAATAGGAAATGGAATTTGAGGATTTAACGCTATGTAGCATTTATTAAAATCTCTCCAATCATTCTTCCCTACAATATTCTGGAACCAACCATACTCTTATTCCTTGTCTACTTTTTTCTGTATCTATGTCATTGTAAAATAAAGTTTGACGACTGTAAGCCACTCCCAATACCCTCTGTGCCCTTGTTCTATCTACCTTTTTTATTACACCTTTTACCTTTTGCAATAATATTTGACAAAGAATTCGTCCCAAAACCATCTATTTTGTTTTCAATTCATTTTTCTATTTTCTCTTTCCGTATAAAAAAGTTTGACTAAATCTGCTGAGGTAAGGGCCTCTATTCATAATGGAGTTCTATTTAGTTTTCTATTTAAAAATATATTGTATTTTCTATTTATCTTCTTAAGCCTTATTCTATAAGGGGTTCAAGATGTTTTCTAATTATAATTCTGTTAAGAAGATGGATTAGACGGGTAAGGTTTTCGCACATAAAAATGGGAGAGGTTGTGGATAGTGATCCAAACCTGCTCCCTTTTTTCCCCCTTTTATATAACAGCCCTCTTTTTTTATCTCTTTACACTGTCGCTATTTTATTCAATCTTTTTTATAAAGTAGTCAAACTTTTTCAGATTGGACATAGTAGAAATCAAGATCACTAAATGAAGGACTTTATTATAATAAGGTGTATCCTAAATTTATTTGCAAATAATTAATTCTTAAACTCTACTTCTTGCTTGTACTCTTTGTTCTAATCTATTTTTAACAGTGTTATACATTTCTAAACTTTCATCTTCACTCTCTAAAGCAACTACTACGGCATACTTTTGTGGTGTTTCATCCCACTCTTTCTTAGCATTAACAACTAAAAATAGGTCTTGTCCATTGAAATTACTATCTTTTGTAAATTCGAATACTGATTTTTGTAGCGTACCTTTACTTCTTATCGTTGTTCCAGGTTCTAAATTACATTCATACCTCGGCTGTATATTAATAGTTTCTGACTTACCTTTTTGAGACTCGTAAATCTCTATTACCGCTTCTCTTGATAATCCTTTAATTAACTTGTAATTCATTGAAACTCCCATGTAATCTAGCCTAGTATTCTTAACTTTAGGATTAAATGCCAGTGATACAACAACTCGCTTCTTTCCATTTGCCTTTCTAAATTCTTCTGGAAGAGGTATAGAAAATACATGCATAGTATCTATTTTTAATAGATCTTCTTCCTTATTTATATCTGCCATTAAAACAACCCTGTTCTCTAATGAGTCTGTACAATTCTCTAAACTTGGAAATCCATAACCTGCTGTATAATGTAACACTTTCGCATAATTATTATTCCCTCTATATTTAAATTCATCATTATAACAATGGCCACTTCCAATAACTTGTTCCACTGCACTTATTATTTGTGCAGGAAACCTTGATGAACTTGCTAATATTGCCCTCACTAAATTATTTGATGATTTAGGATATTTATTTAATATTTTACCTATTATATATGAAACATATGGTGCCGCAAAACTTGTTCCAACGTCCCAAGCATATAATCCACTATTATCGTTATTAAATAATAATTTAGATAATCCAATATTATTTATAGGTCTCTTTCTTCCTGAAAAATCAATCTCTATTCCTCGATCTCCTCCGTATGCTATGAAATCAGGTTTAATCGAGTTTCCTACTCCTGGGCCTACTCTAGTTATACTTGAAATCTGCCCTTGTTTACTTATTGGCACCTTATTTAATCTTTCTAACGAATTGTAAACATCTTCAGCAGTTGCAATTGCTCCTACTGTAATAGATGATACTGAATTTGCTGGTTCAATTATCTTACATGCATTAGAATTATAAAAGTATCTTGGATATTCATCTAATATACTTTCAAAATTATTTTTTTCTTCATAACAATAATTACCTGATGATACAACAAAATTTATATCATATTCATTTTGTAATTCATCTAATACACATGCCCACGCTTTAGGTTTGCCTCCATTGTATGCACTCTCGCCATCACCTTGAGATAAGTTGTAAATTCTACAATCATAATTATCATAGAAATACTCTACTATCTGACGCATCTGAGTTGGTATTAATTTTTCATACATACTAGCATACTTAGAATAAACCATTTTTAGATATGGTCGTTTACCTTCTTCAAAAGATTGGAGTAACGTATCAAAATCAATTGCTCCATCTTGATATTCCATAAATGCATCTATATTTTCAAAAGTAAAATTACCAATTTGTTTTTCCACTTCATTTTTCCATAAATTATCTACATCTTCGTATTGACCATTATGTATTTTTGCATTGTGTATATAAATCTGTGGTATAAACTTTTGATTGTATTTAAAGTCACCATATGCACATATTGAAGCAACCTTTGTTCCATGTCCTGATATATCATCTGAATTATCTTCTAATTCATCATTCAAATAAAAAGTCTTTGAGTCTCCAATTACCCCATTAAATAATGGATGTTGTTGAAAAACTCCACTATCAATTACACAAATTGATGTTGATTTATCTGGATTTAAGTAATTATTATCATATTCAATTTCATCAATGCTAATATTTTTAATATTACTAATATCACGATTTATTACACTTATTCTAGTTATATCTTCAACCTTATAAACTAAAGGATGCTCAAGTATTTTTTCTAATATATCTCCCCTTAATTGTACTCTAGCAACAACTACAGATTGTCCCACATAACTATCACACACTCTACCTGCATTATTTGATATATATCGTGAAAACTCAGTCATTTTTTGTTTAGATATATCTATAGTTTCAAATACCCATAGGTAAATATCTATGTAAGATCCGTCTTTTATTTTCTCTAAATCTAATGCTATCCTATCTTCCCTAGACCATTCACTAACGCTTTTGATTTTACAAAACAAATCCTCATTTTTAATCTTAGTTACCGCTATTTGTCCAGTTTTATATTTCTCTAATTCTTCTTTAAATATTGCTAAATCTATATCTTCTGAAAAAACAACTTGTATTTGGTTACTTTCTTTGTCTATTATCTTCAAACCAAATAACTCTAACTTTTCTTCTTCACCATCTTGAAAAGAAACACCATCTTCTAATTCAATCTTTAAAACCAAGTAAGGATTAAATCCAAGTTTCTTACTTTTTTCACTTATAGCATTAATATTATTATCTATAGATTTCTCGATATAACTTCCATGTGTTGTATAATTTTTTGAGGGTATATCCACCCCAAATCCCTTTCTCTTCCTTCGTTCTCTATCCTCAATCTTTACTCTATCAAAGTTTAAGTGATCCACTCTTCCCCAACCCCTATTCTGTTGTTCCTTTTATCAACATTCTCCTTGTAACCTCATTTTGTACCATCTTTTCAAACAATTCATCATCTATTGCTAACGATCTACTTAAAACACTTTGTTTTATTGCTTCTAAACATATTCTTTCTATATCAGCATATGAAAAACCTTCCAAACTATCCAGATGTTTATCCACTCTTAAATTCTTATGAGAATAATTTTTCAAATTTAATTTTACAACCTTTTCTATTTCATCTTTTTTAGGTGTATCAAAATAAACTATTTCATCAAACCTTCTCCATAATGCTTTGTCAATCATTGTTTCATAGTTTGTAGCGGCTATAACAATTGTGTCTCTTGGATAACTATCCATTAGTTGTAAAAAACTATTTACAACTCTTCTTAATTCACCATGTTCACTAGAGTCGTTTCTACTCTTACCTATTGCATCAAATTCATCAAAGAATAGTACCCATTCACCTTCCTTTGAAAAATCAAAAACCTTTCTTAGATTTGTTGATGTTTCTCCAAGAAATGAAGAAATCACACTATCAAATCTAGTATATAGTAATGGTATTTGAAGTTCATTTGCAATTGCTTCTGCTGTTATTGTTTTTCCGCATCCAGGCGGCCCACAAAACAGTATTTTTGTTTTTGGAAACAACTTATATCCTGCTAACAATTCTTTATTTTCAAATTCTATAATAATATTATTTATTTTTTCCTTATTTTGTTGGGTGAGAATGATATCATCTAATAAAATTTTGGAGAACTTCATTTCTACAAGTTGAAATCCAGACTCCTTATCTACTGGTAATTGTCTGCTACTTACATTTCGACTTTTACTCAAATTTACTGTGAAATTATCATCAAAAAGAATTCTATGCAGTTTATTAGCAAGTAGATTATGATTTTTCTTTTTCTCTTCCTCAATAATTTCATAAGCAACTTTAGTAAACTCAACTTGGTTATTTTCTTTAAATGACTTAAATAACCTAATTAAATTCTCTCCTGATGCCATTACATTTCACCCCCTATCTATCTTTTATACTAAACCTTCTAATTATATATTATGTACAATAACATTTCAATATATTTATATTTTACCAATAAAATGTTTAACTATCAAACTATTCTTTATACCTTACTTTTAAAACTCTCTAAGCACCATACTTCTTTACAATCAAATCTATCATATATTAACTTTCGACTGTTACCACCCCAAAAACCTGACTCATCATACTCCTTATACCATTTAACACATTCCCTCTCACTCATTAATTCCTGTACAACCCATTCTACCTTTTTAATTTGATAACTCTTATTAGTATCTACTGCATTTTCTATGAATTTCTTAGTCTTAGGAAATTTATCAATGTTACTATATAAAATTTGAGCCACTCCAATTTTCTTTCCTAATTAAAGTCTTAATTATCTTCTTAAGTTTGCCTGTAGCATTTTTAACTTCCCTTCACAATAAAATCGTGTCAAAAGTGGCTATATTTTTGCCATCATTCTTCCAATTAGGAGGACAATTTATCATATTAATGTGGTGTTAAAATAGGATTAATTTAAAAGAAAAAAGGAATACAGTTTCAATTTCTATTCTCCTTACGCCTTTTCTTTTTTGTAAAATCCTATGTCTATTCTGGATTTCTATTTTTCTTCTATTCTATTTTTCTATTCTCTTCTAAAGCGTAATTTTATGGAAATTGAGGCGGGGGCCGATTGGTTTTCTATTTAAAAATCGGATTAGAATTCTATTTATTTATGACCTGACTCTCAGGCGTACAGGAATGAAAATAAAAAGGTTGAGTAGCAGTGAAGGAATAAACCTTCACTGGCTGCTCAGCCTTTAACATAACTTTATTATCAGTAACACGACTTTATTATTCATAACATAACTTTATTGTTATTTGACATAATTAGAGTTATTGGCTTAATATAACTTTCCACTCTTAATACATTCATCTCTAAAACCACTCCAATTCTTTTGTAATAACTCTTTTTTCTTTACAATTTCTTTATCCCACTCGGTAAAGTTTTTCATATCCTCTACAGGCAAAAAATATTTTATAATTCCAACATATAGAACACTTGTTAACTGATAGACACATTCCAAGATTTCATATGCAAAAAAAGGAATTTTGGGATTTTTTATAAATATTTCTTTATTTTGATTAACATAAATTCCTTCCATTGCATTGCCTCCATGTATTATATTTGAAGCATAACTGTATACTGAATACACTGGTTCAAGTTTTACATACCTACACAAACTACTAAAACCTTTGCCTCCACCATGTACTGAATACCACTTAATTTGTATTTTTGCACCTTTTTTATTTATTCTACTATTTAATTTTTTCTCTTTCTTTTCCCATTCACAGTTTACTTCTTTATATATATTATACTTATCAAAAATTATCAAAAGATTATCTTTTGCACCTTTATATTTTTCTTCACCCGTTTTACTATAAAGCATTTCATAGTTTTTAATTTTATTATTAATATTGCTAATATCATATGCAATTGCTCTCTTTGTTGTCATTGAGTTATCTTTCAATATATAGACTATATACATTGTTAATTCTAATAAACTTCTTATTAAGTTCATAGACATATCTATACTTTGTCCTTTAAAAAGAGACAAAATCCCATCTAATACTTGTAAACATTCACCTAATAATAAAATTATTACACTATCATGAAAATTTTCTACTGCCTTACCATCTGACTTTTTATTTTTTTGTTCTTCATTTACTAACTCAATTATATATTGTCCATAATCCAATATTTCCTCAAGAAAACTAATGTTATCATCAATAAATTTATCCCACATACTTCCTTGTATTTTCTCTATGTATCCCATTTCTTAACACACTTCCATCTTATATATTTAATATTGTTATCTTTAAGATTTAAGAAATCTCTTCAAGCAAACATATGCTATCATCTAAATAACTTATTGTTTTTCTAAACTGCTCTTCTAATTCTTTTTGTAAATCTAATATATCTATTATTAATTCATCTTTTACTTCTGGTATCGCTGCTCCATAATCCGATATAGAATATTCTCCATAAGTTCTTAGTATCTTTCCTTCTTCAATAAATTCTTCATTTATTAATTTTATATCTAATTCATCTGTATGTCCCTCTTCAATACAAATATCACCATCAACGCATATTTTCAAACTATTATTCCAACATCCATATAATTCAGCAATAGTGCCAAATGAAAAGCAATCACTACAGTAACTATTATTAAATTTATAATTTAAATCATCTATTAAACTATTAATTCTATCATTAAACCAATCTTCATCTAATTTTATTTCCGATATTTCTATACCTAATATTTTATTTATGATACAATTTCTCAACTCTTGGTCTAGTGAATTATACTCAATACTTTCTAAATATCCAATTAAATGTTCAGTTTTACTTTTAAAACTACTAACATATTCATCAATCTCATTCAATAACTCCATAATGCTATCATTATCATTTATTTCTTCAAAAACTTCATCTTCATCATAAGGCAAAGACTCTAATCCCGCCTCTTCTCTGTAAATTTCATCATAATTCTGCATCTCTATATGTCTCTTATTGCTTGATAAATCAATTACTTCTTTGTTGGTTATATCAAAATTCTTTTTTATATAAATTTTTAACTCGTCAAATTTCTCATTTAGACCACTATATATTCCAACAAAATCTTTGTATAAACTTTTACATATAGGCTTATTATGAGCAACCATATTTCTCATTTTAGAAAATTGTAACCACAGCGTTCTAAAATCTTCACCCAAAATCTCCTTAATGTATAAATTCCAAACACTATATTTTTGCAATATTCCAGACATTTGCATCTTAAAAGTCTCACTTACTTTATCTACACCTTTTTGTACTAAATCATTAGAAATCGAAGCATTTATAAAATATTCTTTAATTTCATTTTCAACTTGCTCTACTTCGTATACAGACTCAAGAAATTTAATTAAATCATCAACTTGTAGATTAAATAAATCAATATATACATCTCTAAATTCTTCATAACGCTCTTTATACCATTGAGAATATTCCTGTATTTTTCTTTTCAATGTTTTACCTACTAACTTTGTATTCCATTCATATCCATATTTTTTCACCATAAACTCAATTATTAATTGTCTGAATTGATTTTCTAATATATAAACTTTTCCATATAAATCTTTACAAATTTCATTGTTATGATTATCTTGCTGCCAATAAATATCTACAAAAACTTCCTTTAATATATTCTTCACTTCTATTTTAAGATCATAAATAACATCATCAATTCCAATATACTCATAATTCTCTTCTACTGCAATATTTACATTTAGCATTAAATTATCATTTATAGTGTATCTTCTTAACTCAATCAAGAAAATTTTTTCTTGATATTTTATTTCTCCTAAAGCCATAACTGCATAATCCATAAAATTTTCCAAATCATCTTCTATATTAATATCAAAGTATACTTCCTTAGTTGATAATTTTTCTTCAAATAGCGTCACTACATTTCCTATAAATTCATTATTTTTTTTAAATGTATTTTTCATACTAGAACAAACAATTTCTATACTTGTTTCATAATTCATAAAATTCTCCTTTATTAACCTTATATTTACTCATTACTCTATATACAATTTAATTCTACGTTCAATCATCCTTAGTATTTACTAAGTTATGAATATATCATTTACTTTCCACATATAGGATTTAGTTCTTTTCTCAGATTTCTTTCTATTTTCGATATCACCCAATAATACTCCCCTTTTTTAAATTCTTTTATTTTCATTCTAAATTCACAATTTTTTAATAACCTGTTTTTTATTTTACACAAATTAAGTTTTGATGTACTTATAGCCCCCTTAACCCCTAAATGTTCCATTACTCGCTTTTCTAATTCATTAGACTTTCCTAAATAGAAAAAAGACCACTCTCCATTAATTAATGATTTATTTCTTGCTTCATTAAATCTTTCCTTTACTATAGGTGGAATAGCCCCTCTTTCATCCTCATTCCATGCCTTCTCTATAATTTCAAATATATTATTTGACTCTAATTGCTCTTCAGAGCCACTTTTAAGCCTTACTTAAAAAAATAAACCCCTGATTTATTTTTATATTTTTCAAAATTCAAATTATCAATTTTATTTATTGAAAAACTTATCCACCCTTTTTCTTTTATAATTTCTGACTTCATTTTTTTAACTATAGGTTCCAATTTAATGTTTAAATTTTTAATACTCTCAATTATACTATCTATATTATTTTTATTCATTACTATGTAAATACCTCTCTACAATATTTTTCTTCACAAATATACTTCATATATAAACTATATTATCATAAAATAACCAAACAAATTATCTCTTAATCATAAAAATTCTTACTCAATCCCGCTTTAATAATCACATTCTACTTCTTAACTTCCCTTTTTTTAGCCAACTCCTTTATAACCCTCTTAACCCGCCTTAATTGGAACTCTTTCAAACTCTCTATATTATTTACTTAACTTCTGCAAAATAAAAAGTTAAATTGGTAGTATTACCAAAAAATAAATATGGCACACTGACCTTATCCGTGATATATAAAAGTTACTACTCAATTAAAACACGGGAGGTTGTCAGTATGCCAAGTAAATTTACTAATCATATTGTATCCATTAATGATGAACTTTACAATTACTTAAATGATGTAAATTATGGAATGAGTAAACCTCAATTTCATCATATATCCACTATTATTAATGGATTAATAAATTTAGATGGCACTAAATCTTTATTAAAGATTTCAGAATATATACTAGCTGCTAAAAGCAGCAGTTCCATATATAGATTTTTGAGTAACTCTAAATGGGACGATAGTCTCATAGATAGAAATCGTATTAATTATTTAAAACTACATTTTAATAAACTCATAAAGCCTAAATCCGTAGGATTCTTAGTTATAGATGATACTGTTAATCCAAAAACTCAAGCAAAGAAGATGCAAGGATTAAGCTATAATCATTGCCATACAGAAGGTAAAAATCTTTGGTCCCACTGTGTAGTTACTTCTAATTTTGTAGCAGAGGATATGTCTATTCCGCTAAACTATAAGTCTTATTTTAACGAAGAAAACTGCAAAAATCATAATAAAAAATTTATGAGTAAACCAGATATAGCTTTAGGTTTTATTAATTCTTTTGAAAAACCTTCTAACTGCGATAAAATATATTGTCTTACTGATAGTTGGTACACTAGCGAAAAGTTAATTAATGGTTGTATTTTAAAAGGTTTTAACTTTATTGGGGCTTTAAAATCTAATAGAAAAATCTCTCCATTAGGAATTTCAATGCAAATTAAGGAATTTGCTAAATATATAAATCCATCTACCTTAGATGTAGTTACCGTCGAAGGTAAGGATTATAGAGTATATAAATACGAAGGCAAAGTTTCAAAGATTGAAAATGCATTAGCCTTAATTTGCTATGAAGTTGATGGGGACAGCTTTAAAGAACCAGTATATCTAATGTCTACAGACATAGAACTTAGTAATAAAGCTATAATAAAATACTATCTATATAGATGGAACATTGAAACTAATTACAAATATCTTAAAACACACTTAGGTTTTGACGAATATAAAGTTCAAGGTATACTCTCTATCGAGAGGTATTTTCTACTTACATTTTTAGCAATCAATTTTTTAGAGATTTATAGATTATATAATCCTAAAAAACTTGAAACCATTGGTGATACTATAAAGTCTATAAAAAGCCTATCGGCTAAAGAATTGGTGCGTTTTGTTTATGAGGAAGCTAAAAATGATATACCTTTAGACACAATACTTGCTGAATTAAAATTAGTTTCTTAAAAAATTTTGTAAGTTACTTATAGGGAAAGTATAGAATTAAATGCTGTAACTATATTCCTATTAAAGAACTTACATCTATATTTGGGTTTTTAGCTTTTAAAATTAAAGAAGTTAAGTTATTTATTAAAAACACCTCAGTCCTTTGCAATCTATTCAAATTTCTTTGCAACAAAATTATCTTATTAATCTTTTTTAGAACTAATGTTTCAGTAGTTCTTTCAGGCTTATCTTCTGTATTTCTTAATGCATCCACAGCAATTTTAACTAACTCTAAGACTTCTTTATCCCTCTTCTCCCAATCTACTAATTATTCTTGTAATATGCCTACTTTTTTCTTTGGAGAGTTCATCTTTAACCACTCATTATCGTGTCTATGAAGCCATGTGTATACTGCTCTATCCTTATCTCTTATAAAAAAACTTATTTTCACTTTATTCCACAATTCAAAATAGAAAAAGAATAAGGTAGCATTTAGCAATATTCTTTTTCTATTTTCTTTTCCACTATTTTTTTAACTTAAATAATAATCTCTATCATAAATTCAAGTTATTTAAATATTATAAACAAAATAAATAATTTTCAGAAAAACTTTTTTATTATTTAAGAACTACTTTATTATTTAAGGAAAGACATTTTTATCTGCAGCCTACTTTTCTTAATCCTTAAACCATAATTCTTTTTCCTAACTATGTTGATATATAAAAAAGTCTTTCCCTGTCACCTTCCTTAATCACTTGAAAACACTACACACTATTTTCTTCCAAATAAAAAAGTCTTTCCACAACCACTCCACAAAACCATTAAAATTATCCACATATTATCCATATGTTTTTCCATTTTAAATAATAAAGTCTTTCCGTATTAGGCTCAAGGATTAAGTGAAAAGGATTAAGAATTGGTCTATTTTTTCTTCTATTTAATCTTCTATTTTCTTTTTTCTATTCTCTTCTAAAGCCTTATTTTATAAAGGTTTGCGTGGGGGTGTCTAATTGAAAATCTGTTAAGAAATCTGATTAGAAATATAGATTTCTATTTATAGTTCTATATGAAAATCTAAAAAAAGCCGTAGGCTTTGGGGCAATTTTATGCTCCAGCCTACGGCTTTTGGAATGACTTTTTTATTCTTGGAATGTGTTTTTATTATTTAGACACTGGAATGAATCCTATTTTCTTTTTCATTTTTCTTAAGGTTTTATTAGCTACATATCTAGCTTTTTCTGCACCATCTTTGTATATACTTTGAAGATACTCTTTATTGTTCACTAGTTCTTTTACCTTTTCTTGTATTGGACTTAATTCACCTATTATAGCTTCTGCTACATCATTTTTAAATTCTGCATAACCTTTACTTTGGTAATAATTTTCTATCTCCATTGGAGTTATGCCTTTTATTACACTTAATATATTTATTAGATTTTTAACTCCTGGCTGATCATCTGTATACTTTACAATTCCTAAGCTATCTGTTACCGCTCTATTTATTTTCTTCTTTATTACTTCTGGTGGATCCATTATTAGTATAAATCCATTAGGATTATCTGCAGATTTAGACATTTTCTTTGAAGGATCTTGTAAATCCATTATTTTTGCTCCAGCTTCTGGTATATAAGGCTCTGGTATAGTGAATGTAGGACTATATATACCATTAAATCTTTCTGCAATATCCCTTGTAAGCTCTAAATGCTGCTTTTGATCCCTACCTACTGGAACCAAATCTGTTCCATATAAAAGTATATCTGCCGCCATAAGTACAGGATAATTTAAAAGTCCTGCTACTACACTTGACCCTGATCTAGCTGATTTATCTTTAAATTGAGTCATTCTTGATAGCTCTCCCATATAGGTGAAACAATTTAAAAGCCATGCTGCTTCTGAATGTTGTGGCACATGTGATTGTATAAACATAGTATTTTTTTCTGGAACTATTCCTGATGCAATGTATATAGATAACAATTCTAAAGTTCTTCTTCTTAAATCTTTTGGCTCTTGTTTTACAGTTATTGCATGTAAATCAACAACACAAAAATAACAATCATATTCATCCTGTAATTTAACCCAATTCTTTATAGCTCCTAAATAGTTGCCTAAGGTTAGATCTCCTGAAGGTTGAATTCCACTAAATATTACTTTCTTATCTCCCATTTTTGAACCTCCTAAATATATATTTTATTATTATCCCACAAAAAGCATTACATTACTTGAATTATGAAATTTCTCTGGAATGCCTTTCATAAGAAGCGAAGGAACTGTTTGAATTTAATTTTAGAAATTCTTCTTTTAGACAGATAAAATTATCGTAAGCCTGGCATGGACGCCAGGCTAGCGAACCTGAGGCAGGACGCTGAATGTGAGCGTTAGATAATTTTATATGGCTAAAAGATTAGAATTTCTTAAATTAAATTTATTGTTCCGAGCTCTTATGAAAGGCATGGAGGAGAAATTTCATAATTCCATGGCATTGTACCTTTTTTGTGGGTTAATCATTCTATAATCTTTACTAAATAAACAACTTTTTTAACCTTGAATGGAGTTTTTAATCCATCTGAAGCTTATAACCTGTCATCCATGTCGTAGCCTACCATGCACTCCAATTTTCCTAGAAGATGTTCATATTACAGTAGGTAGTCATTAGATAAACTAAATTTATTTTAATTTTTAAAGAGAATATTAGATATAAATAAGTTTTGAGTAAAAAATAAAGTCCTATGGATAAATCCATAGGACGTATATACGTGGTGCCACCTAACTTCGAGAAACTATAACATAGTTCTCCTTTAAAAGATACATAATAATATCCTGCCTCTGTAACGTAAGGCTTACGTCAAGAACTACTAAAATTCATTCCGAATCTCCGAGACCCATTCAGCTTAATCATAGCTACTGTAATCACACCATCTACAGTTCTCTGAAAACCTGTTTTTAAACCTACTTGCTTCTCTTCAAAGATTATAGTATATATTGTTAATTATATATTATAATATTCCTAGTTTATGATTTTGTCAACATTTAAATTTCTATCTTTATTCCATAAAATTATTTATTTTCGCCTTGCCAAAGACCATGTAAGTTACAATATTCCCTAGCATATTTTATTTCTTCATTTATTTTAAACAATGCTTCTGGTTTATCCTCTGGAGTTAAGAATTTTCTATACACTCTATCATCTGTATGAAGTTCTATCCATTGAATATAGTGTTCTGGTGTCATTGGGTGAGCAACTTCTCCAACCTTCACCAATATACCATTTTCTACCTTTTCTATAACTGGTACATGCTTTTCTGTTGCTGCATCAGTAATATTTTCTTTTTTCAATGTCATTGGCTTTCCACAGCAGACTAATGTTCCGCCGCCTTTATTAACTACCTCTACTATATTGCCACATACTTCACATTTATAAATTTGCTTTAATTCCGTCATGATCATCCCTCCTAATTAAGATATATTATTTTTATTAATAACAAGTATTAATTAATATTTATTAATCAATACTTACTATTTAATTTCTATTTAAAAACTGAAAATCCTTCTACATTTATTGAATTTTACTAGTTTTGTTGAAATTTCTTTCCATACTATATTTAATAGCTTACAAAAGCTTTTCTCATGAATGTCTACTAAAATACTCCATCTGAAACTTAAGATTTTGTTTATTTAACTTTATAATTTCACATACTATATATAACTATATAGAAAGGAAATGATTAATTAATGAAAAATAAAAAAAATAAAAAATCATATGCTCCTAGTAAAAGAGATTATCTAGAGGAAAAACCTAAAAAGGTATTATCACATTCTAAAAAAGACTCTGTGGAATTACCAGATAATATTACAGACCCTATTATAGTTAACAATATATCTAATGCTGAATTTGATTATACCTATAATGATGGAGATGATATTTAAAACTCATTATAAGCTTCCTAGGAATTTTGATACCTAAGAAGCTTATAATTTTTATAGACAACTAAAACTCATTATTCAGTAATGTGGCATTTCTTCTCTTTATCTTATGATAAATCTTCCACAAGTTTCCATAAAGTTTTATATGCTACAATATTAAAACCTCTACACTGTATTCTCCCTTATCTAGGTAAGGTATTATTAAATCTTCTAAAACTTTCCCATCTAATTTTACTTCTTTTTTGTTTCCCCTTAAAACCTTTATATTGTATAGTGCATCATCCCTTTTATAAGTAATTGAGTACTCCTTCCAAGACTTAGGTACACATGGTTCTATAGTAAAGCCCTTTTCTTCTTTTAATTTAATGCCAAGTATATCCTCTATTCCAACTCTGTACATCCAAGAAGAAGTTCCCGTGTACCAGCTCCAACCACCTCTTCCTTCATGAGGTTCTTTGCCATAAACATCAGCAGTCATTACATAGGGCTCTGTCTTAAAAGTTTCACATTCTAGATAAGATCTAGTGTGATTTATTGGATTTATCATATTGTAGATTCTTAAAGCCTTATCTCCCTTGCCCATTTTTGCATAAGCTCTTATTACCCAAGTAACTGAATGGGTGTATTGCCCGCCATTTTCCCTTACTCCCGGTACATATCCCTTAATGTATCCAGGTTCTAAGTTAGACTTATAAAAAGGAGGCGTTAATAAAAGTACCATGCCCTTATTCTCTTTTATTAAATATTTATCTAAGGACTTCATGGCTTCTTTTGCTCTATCTTTGTCTCCTGCTCCTGAAATTACAGCCCAGGATTGAGCTAAGGAATCTATTTGGCACTCTTCATTTTCCCTAGAACCCAGTGGAGTTTCATCATCAAAATAAGCTCTCCTATACCATTTTCCATCCCAAGCATTTTTCTCTAAGTTCTCCCTTATAAACTCTTTATATTCCTCATACTTATCCTTTCTCTCTTTATCATCCATAACTGTACATAAGTTAGCGAATTTATCCAATATACTGTATAAAAACCATCCAAGCCATACGCTTTCACCTTTGCCTTCATTACCTACAGTACTCATACCGTCATTCCAATCGCCACTGCCCATTAAAGGTATGTTGTGAACTCCAAATTTTAAAGATTTATCAATGGCTCTTATACAATGTTCATATATACTTCCCTTTTCTTTAGATACTCTAGATATATTATATCTTTCATCTTCCCCTTCTTTTAAAGGCTCATCCTCTAAATATGCCACCTTTTCTTCTAAAATACTGTAGTCTCCAGTGTTTTTAATATAATCTGCCGTTACATAAGGTAGCCATAATAAATCATCAGAAAATCTAGTTCTTATGCCACTGTCTACAATAGGATGCCACCAATGCTGCACATCTCCCTCTAAATATTGTCTAGATGCAGCATATAGAATTTGTTCTTTTGTAAAACTACTATCCAAATAAGCTAATGGCATAACATCCTGCAATTGATCCCTAAAACCAAAGGCACCTCCTGATTGATAAAATGCAGTTCTTGCCCATATTCTACAAGCTATGGTTTGATAAACAAGCCAACCATTTAGCATAATATCAAAGGTAGGTTCTGGTGTTTTAACCCTTATGATACCTAAAATATTTCTCCAGTAATCTTTAGCTTCTTCTAGTTTATTAAAGGAATAAATTACGTCTTCATAACAAGAAACTACACTGTTTATTTCACCTATATCCTCTTCCTGTCCTAATAAAATTACCAATGTTTTTTCCTCATTAGGTTCTAAATGAACTTTAGAATTATAAGCTAAACAAGGATCCATGCCTGCGCCTACTGTATTAGACAGTTTCTTATTTTTTAATGCTTTTGGCGCTTTATAATCCCCACCTCTTCCTATAAATTCTTTTCTGTCTCCTGTATAACTCTCTTCTTCTCCTCCTATAACTTTTAGGTAAGCCTTTAGATGTCCAAAGCTCTCATTATAAGGGTTACTGCCATATATATATCCTTCTTCTTCATTAAAATAAGAGGATATATATGCTCCCGTCTGCTGTGGTGATACTCCTAAAACCAATCTAGAATAATAAGTAGCAGATATTTCTCTTGCTTCTGAAGATAAATTTTTAAGAGTAAGGTTACATACCTTTACCTTTTGGTCTACAGGTACAAACATAGTTAGTTTTCCTAGTATACCATTATATGCATGAGTAAAATTAGAATATCCAAAGCCATGTTCTATAACGTACTCATCCTTATGTCTTATAGGTGCAGGGGTCACATTCCATAGCTCTCCAGTAAATTCATCTCTTAAATAAATAACTTCATCACTAGGATCTATAACTGGATCATTGGACCAGGTGGTTACTTTATTTTCTCTACTATTTAAACACCAAGTATAACAGCTTCCTCTTTCTGATACGTGGAATCCAAACCATTTATTACTTATTACATTTATCCATGGAGCTGGTGTATCCTTGCTATCCTTTAAAATAATAGTATACTTATGTCCCTGTGGTGAAAATCCTCCATAACCATTAAAATACTGCAATTCTCCCACTTCATATTTATATTCTTGTATATTATAATCTTTATGAACCAACTGCAAGCTTTCCCCTTCCCTATACTCCTCTTCCCTGTCTTTCATACAATTTATAAAGGAATTCTTTTCTCCATCTATAACCATTCTAGCTATGGCCTTTATAAAATTAATATCTTCCTCCTCCATAGAAGCTCTATTTAATAAGAATACTCCTCCATTTCTATTTTGCTTATCCCTTAAAGAACTCCCTAAAATAAGTTCTCTTATAAGGTTTTGGATTGGCTCCATATAAGAAACCTCTTCCTCATTCAATATTACTAAATCCACTGTAAGCCCTTTAGAATTCCAATACTCATGAGCTTTTATAATTTGCCTCACAGAATCTATATGTTTCTTTTCTCTGCAGGTAATAAGTATTATAGGTAAATCTCCAGATATGCCATATTTCCACAAATCCTTTTGAGATCTTTTAATGTTTTTAATCCACTGCTGTCTTTCTTTATGAGATGAATTAGTAAACAATATATTAGCAGCTCCTGATTGATATAAATTAGCCTGGGAAGATTTTATTCCTAAATACTTCATATTTAATTGTGCTTCAGTCCAAGCTAATGTGAAGTTTCTTTCTATATTCCCATATTCACTATACTTCTTAGCTAATTCTATTAATTCTTCCTTAGAATCTCCTAAAGCAGTAGTGTAAATTACCTCACAGTTACTGCCTGGCTGTATCTTTATCTTTCTTCTTATAGCTATTATTGGATCTAAAACTGTACCTACTGTGTTTTTAAGTGGAACATCATTATCCATACATATAGGATTTTTTAAATCTCTCCCTCTGCCAATAAAATTAGCTCTACTAGTTTCATATTGCACAGCCGCCACTGACTGACCTTTAACGACAGATACCTGCATAAGCCATGGTTTCTTTTCTTCTTTTTTTCTTCCACGTCTTGTGGCAATTATACATTCTCTTTCCTCATTGTATTCTGTCTGTATAAATAAATTTTGAAATGCTGGATGTACTAGGTCACTGCTGTAATTATTTAAAGTTACTTCACAATAGCTAGTTACCTCCAACACTTTCTCCTTAGTGCTATTATTTGTTATGGTTATTTTTCTTATTTCTCCATTATCCTCACCAGAAACTATTATTTCTGTAAAAGTAGTTAAATCTGCATCTTTTCTTTTAAAACCCACTCTATCCAGAGAAAATAAAACTTGATAATCTTCTCCCTCGTTTTTACAAGGTTCATAAGTAGCACTATAATATTGGTTATCTTTAAGGTCCTTAATGTAGAAAAACATACCCTTGTCATCTAAGGTTACATCTTCCCTCCATCTATAAACATGCATATCTCCTTTTTTAGAATATCCACTCCCACTGTTAGAAATCATTAAACTATACTCTCCATTAGACAACAAATGTATTCTAGGAATAGCTGTTTTAGCAGAATGGTACTGTCTAACTATGATGTTTCTCTTTTCGGTTTCATTTTTTTCCTTTTTAGAATAATTTTCTTCTCTATCATATACTATTGTCTTTGGTATTCTTTCCTGCAATAACAATTCTGCAGCTTTTACTCTAGGTATATTGTGAAATCTTTTTTGAAGTATATTATCTTTTAATACATTATCTAATGCCATAAAACTCATACCTTCATGGTGTACCATAAAACATTTTACTACCCTATTATCTTTGCATTTCAATCTATTTTTTGTATAATCTATAGATTCATAAAATCCATATCTACCTAGAGCACCAATCTTTTCTAATGCATGTAAATTAGCTATAGCTGCTTTTTTATGCATCTGCATAACTAGTATTGTAGAATAAGGTGATACCACTAGTTCATCTGATAATCCACGCTTTACACCTATGCCTGGTACTCCAAAAGCCTTATACTGATAATTCATATCCTTATCAAAATAATAAAACGCTGACTCAGATATTCCCCAAGGTACTCCTTTAGAGGATGCATAGTTTATTTGTCCTTGAAATACAGCATTGTAAGTTTCATGAAGTAAGGTATCTTTATAATCTCTCATTATTAAAAGAGGCATAAAATATTCAAACATAGTTCCACTCCAAGAAACTAATGCTCTATTACCTTTTATTTTAGTAAGAGCTCTCCCCAGTTTAAACCAAACCACTTCACTAATATCTCCCTTTGCTATAGCTACAAACGTTGCCTGCCTAGCTTCAGAAGCCAATAAATCATAATAACTATTTCCTATGCTGTTCTTTTCCACATCATATCCTATGGAGAATAGCTCTCTTTCTTTATGAAATACTATGGTGAAATCTGTATTTTCCGCTATGTGACTAATTTGTTTTATCAATTCTTTTATGTCTGCTTTCACCAATTCCTGAGTAGTTTGTTTTCTTTCTATATACTTTTGGACTAATTGTTTATTTTCTATATTCTTATTAACAATTTCATCCTCTACCATCTGATTCTTAGAAATTTCTTGTCTTTCTAACTGATTTGTTTTATCTTGGTCATATTCTAAAAATATCTCGCTTACTTCTATATTAAACATATCTATAGAAGCCTTTAATTTATTGTTCCAATATAAACCCCCCTGTGAATTTGCCTTTTCACATTTAATCTTTAAATTCTCCAATAATACTATAAACTTATTTGCATTTATTTTCTCATTTTTATATACCTGAAATATATCACTATAATAATTTTTTTCTCCTGTTTTTTCTGCTATTTCTTCTTCAGCTAATAAAGCAGTATCCTCTAATCCTATAATATATCTATCTAAATTATCTGAATTCTTAAAATTATCCACATATTCTTTAAGAGATTCTTCTATTACCCACAGATAACCCACAAGATTACCACTATCTACTGTGGATATGTATTTAGGATTCAAAGGTTCCCCTGTTTTAGTGTTATACCAATTATAAAAATGTCCTCTTAACTTTTTTAGTTTATTCATGTTTTCTATTGAATTTTTCATCCTATAAACTAACTGCAAAATACCTATATATCCTAAATCATAGGCAACAATATTAGATATTAATCCCATGCCTAAATTAGTAGGAGATGTTCTTGGGGCCACATCCCTATGAGGATATTCCTGATAATTATCTGGAGCAAGCCAATTATTTTTTTCATTTACAAAATCCTCAAAATAAGCCCAAGTCCTTCTTGCTATACTTCTTGTATACCTTAATTCATTTTCTTGTAATTTTTCCTCTTCAATTTTAATATCTTTGCTTATGTAATATGCTATGGCAGGACTTAAAAACCATACTATAGTAAAAGGAAGCATAGATATGCCCGCAGTGGTAGATTTAAGAAATGCCAAAACACATATAACTAAAGACAGAAAACTTCCCTTCCACATAAATCTTATATAACTTATTAGTGTTTTACCTGATTTTCTCTCTGCATCTTCTGCCGTTTGCCATTCTAAAAGATTCTTTTTACTTATAGTTAGCCTATATAAAGTTTTAATTATGGCATCTAGCATCAAGCATCCTTGGTATGGAATAAAACCTATTATTAAAAACACTTGATAAAAAACCGTCTTAATACTAGATATTCTTCCAGACAAACTTATACCTTTTATAGGTGATGTTACAAATTCTGTAACATCAAATAAAATAGGACTTATACTAGCCAATATAGCTGCTACTATCCACTTATCGGTTCCATCAGGTAGCACATTAAACGATAAAGCCACCAATAACATTATAGATGGTGCTAATAAACTTCTTCTCAAATTATCAATAAGTTTCCATCTAGATAAAGCATTTAATCCATTGCCTTTAAAAATCCATGGAAGCAACTGCCAATCTCCCCTTGCCCACCTGTGAAGTCTTTTACTACTAGAGTTATAATAAGCAGGATAGCCGTCTATAAGCTCTATGTCAGTAACTAGGCCTGCTTTAACATAAGAACCCTCCAAAAGATCGTGACTTAAAACTGTATTTTCTGGCACTTTGTCTTTTAACATATAATTAAAAACATCTACGTTATATATACCTTTTCCTGTAAAAATCCCTTCTCCAAATAAATCTTGGTATACATCAGATATAGCTTTTGTATACACATCAATGCCCACTTCTCCAGAAAATATCTTTGAATAAAGAGTTTTATTAGCACTTATAACATCAACACTTATTCTTGGCTGCAAAAGCCCATAACCCCTTATTACTTTTTTATTCTTCTCATCAATAACGGGCTGATTAAGCACATGTGACATAGCTCCTATTAATTTTCTTGCAGCATTCCTAGGCAGCTTAGTATCTGCATCTAACGTTATTACATATTTGCATTCTTTTAGTTTTTCTATATTTCCACTTATGAAATTAAAGCTGGTATTTTTATCTCCTCTTAAAAGATTATTAAACTCCATTATTTTGCCTCTTTTTCTTTCCCAAGCCAGCCATTTTGCTTCTTTTTCATTGTACTTTCTAGGTCTACAGAAATAATAAAATATATCATCCTTACCACTAGAATATTTCTTATTAAGTTTCTTTACTTGTTCTAATGTGAATTTTATTATTTCATCATCATCATCTTCTTTTTCCTTTTGGCTATCCTTTAAATCTCCTAATAAAGCAAAATAGAGATTATCTAATTTATTAGCTAAATAATATATCTCCATATGCTCTACCAATTCTTCTGCTCTTTTTTTATTGTTTATTATGGTAGGTATTATAACCACAGTACTATTATCTTCATCAATTCCATCTTTAAGTTCCATCTTAGGCACAAATCTAGGCGTCGACAAATAGTTAATACTCCAATTTAAAATGGAAATCACTATCTCACTACAAGGCACTATTAACACAATAAATGCTAAAATATATTTCCAGAGAAATATATTTCTGTCATTTATAAGACTTAAAGAGATAAATATAGACATAACTAAAATAGTTCCTAATATTATACTTCCTATATATACTGCAACTTTTTTATTTTTAATATTATAAAATACTCCATCTATACTCTTTTCCTTCAAGTTAAGTTTATTCCTCAAACACTTGATTCCATCATCTATTAAATAATATCCCACGTGCCTTTTGTATTCTTCATGGTTTTCACAACACTTTTGTTCATCGCACTCCTCGGCACACTCTAAGGCCTTTTTAACTATAAATGATTCAGGTAAATTAAATTTTTTAGATAATTTTTCAATGTTATATCTGTAATAATCTTGAGAATCAAAATCCATATTAGGATACACTTCCACAGGATCTTTCATAAGTAGACTTTCAACATAACTTAACTTTTTAAAGTATTCTCTCCAGTTAATACCTTCCAAAGTTCTTATACTATTTATAGAATTCCCCATAGATAATTGCATAGCTGCTTCTTTTTTATGTTCTTCTATAATTAATTTTTGATAATTAAGTTCTTTTATTTCTAAATTGTCATTTATCCAGTCATAAACCTTGTTATTTTCTATACCATTATCTTTTAATATTTTAAACAGCCTTTCGCCAAAAAAATAAGTAAATTCTACTTGTTCCTTAAAAATATCCTCTAATTCCTGCTCACCGTTAGAGCTATGACAAGCATCTATTATCCTTTCAGCTATCAAATCACCTTTAATTTTTTCTTCTTGAGCAAATAGTACATTTTTAGCTACATTACTTATATTTTGAATTAAAGCTATTCTAATCATAATTGGAAGCATCCATAATTCTTTACTGCTAAGTATAGTATTTTTCTCATATGCTTTTACAAATCTCTCTATAATCTCTTCAGCTACGCGTCCATCTGTATGAGATACAATTTCCACAGCTATATGATAAACTCTAGGATAATCTTTCATTATCCCCTTAGTTAAAATAGGCAGATTTCTATAATTATTTTTAGGTACATTATTTTTCACGTATTTATATTCCTTTTGAATCAAAAACATGTTGTCCAAAATCCATTCCGCTGCATAAAGTCTGTCACTGCTACTCTTTTGATGCATTTCTATCTTTTCATGAGCTTCTACTATATTATTAAAACTTCTATCTAAACTTTCTATTAAAGTTTTATTATATCCCTTTTTATCTACAGAAGAATATCCTCTAGATATTTCCTCCGCATGCTTTTCCAAATCCTCTATATTAACAATTATTTTAGGCACTACATCTATTGGGGATTCTTCTTCTTTAGCTCTTCTTTTAGTTAACATGTAACTAAAAAAAGCTATAAGAGCTATAGAAATTATTGTAACTATCACTGTATAAAAGTACTCCATGTATCTATTCACCTCTCAGTTAATTTACTATGGAAATAAGGTTTTGCTTTTAAGCGACCTTAATGTATTATTTCCAAAATTAACTGAATTAATTCAAAACATAAGAAAATTATGACGTAAGTGCATAGGAAAAATCTGCTTTTAATTCCGTGATAAATGTGAAATTTTGGACTGTGAACAATACGCCAAGAACTTCTAATATTTGTCCATTAAAAGCAGATTTTTCAGGTTATTCGTATATCGTCACGGGGAAAAAACAACCTACTAAAGGAGGATTTTCCTCCGCTTTGCTATGGAAAATCTTTAATTTATAAAAAAGGGCTCATAATATTTTTTTAGGCGGAGCCGTTCTTTTAGTCCCTAGTCTCCAAATGGGTTAGTAGTAATTCTTGATTTTTAGGCAGTAATTTTAGTTTCTAGATTCTAGCAAGGAAAGTGCTCTTAATATGTTTTTTAGGCATAGTCTTTCGTAGACCCTAATTCCTGGTTACTAATAATATTTTCATTAATTGAAATAAGGTATGAAACTTTAATCATAGAATAAACAATAAAACTACAAGTATTTTCATTGTAATTATAATTATTTGTAAAAGTATGATATAATTTTAAAATAAGTTAATTTATAATAGTATTAAAAGACGAAATGAAAGTTATTTATATTTTGTGGGAGGAATTATTATGACATGGAAGATAGGTATAATATGTGCAGGTGATAGAGAGATAGAGCCATTTTTAACCCATATTCAAAATTGTAAGATTTCAGAAAAAGCCATGCTAAGAATTTATGAGGGAACAATAGATGGAGTATCTGTTGTCACACTATTTAGCGGAGTTTGCAAAGTAAATGCTGCAATAGCCACCCAAATACTAATCGATACTTATCATGTGAATGCTATTATAAATGCAGGAACAGCAGGTGGGATGGACAACAAGGTTAATATTTTCGATACGATAATCTCTACTCAAGTGGCACATCATGATGTCCATGATAATATATTGACAGAATTTCATCCATGGATGTCATCAATTTACTTTGATTCTGATAATCTATTACTTGATTTATCAAAAAAATCAATTCAATACAAAAAATCTGATTATACTGTATATTTTGGAAAGATGGTTACAGGCGAAAAATTTATTGAGGACAATATGAGAGAATGTATTAATGCTAAATATGCCCCATTATCTGTTGATATGGAAACAGCAAGTATTGCTCATGTATGCTATGTAAACCATATACCATTTATCGCTATTCGAACGATTACTGACACAATAACTCATAGTGGAATAGACAATTTTGAAAAAAATTGTAAAAAGGCATCAGAAATATCCAAAAATTTTGTATTAGGATTATTAAAAGAAATAAAAGCTTATTTTACACCGGTCTAATAAGTATAATTCGAAGTTGTATAAGTACACATTCTTTTTATATGGTGATGTAAAGAGTACAAGCGGTTCAATAAATAGTAATTTGTAGAGTAGTTAATAATTTATATTTAAGAACTATTGTATTATTATACTATGTGAAGTTTTTTGATATGACTTCACTAGTAGTAATAATTTGTATAAGAGGTGATAAGACAATATGAGAACTTACAATGCAATTGAACAAATAAGTAAAAAAATAATAAAAGAGAATATTTGTGATGCAATATTTTTAAAAGGTTCTATTGGAAGGGGCGACGATGATGAATATTCTGATGTAGATATGTATGTTATTGTAAGTGAAGAAAAAATGGAACAGTTTTTAGACAATAGACTCGAGTATTTATTGGCATATAAATCAATAATTTATTATAGTTATGCTAATTTTGTAGGTCCACAAATAATAGTAATATTTGAAGATGGATTACATTTTGATTTATATGCTGTTACGAAAGAGTCATTACCTACAACTGATGAAGCAAAAATTGTTTATGACCCAAAAGGATTGATGAATGACTATGTTCCTAAAATTAAGTATATGGAAAAATCTGCTTGTGTAGAAATGTTCAATGATATTTTGTATAACTTTATTGAGGCTGATGGAGCATATAAGAGAGGAAATTATCCGTGGACTTCTAGAATTTTAAACCACTCAATTGCAGAATGTTCAATATTACTAAGATATATTTATGATAATGAACATGCTTACTTGGGTTTAAAGAAAATTAATGAGGTACTTCCAATAGAACAGTATCTATGGCTAGAAGAAGCATCAGAACATCTGAATAAAAAAGGATACAAAATAGCTAATGAAAAAATCATTACTATTTTAGAACATGTAGTAGAAAGTATAGATGAGGATATTAGACATAAATTAAATATCAACTTTCTAGAGTGGATAAAGGAAAATTTAAACAAAATAATATTTTAGCTTAATTAATAACATTACTTTGATGAATAATTAAAAAAGAACTAGATAAATTCCAATTTATCTATCAGTTAAAGTTATGTATTCTTATATATATCCTGATCATATCTACGTACTTAATCTGGATATCGCCAATAAAAGATTTTTAAAGCCCTAAAAGAAAAGCTATAACTATTCCATTTAATGAAATAATTATAGCTTATTTTGCCATCACATTTATTTAATTAAAGATTTTCCGTAACATAGTGGAGGAAAATCATCCTTCAGTAGGCTTTTTCCTCCCAACCCACATACATATTAAATAAACTAAAAATCTGATTTTAATGTAGTAGTAAATGTGGAATTGGGGACTATTGAACTAGCCTTAGAACTTCTTATGTCTCACAGTTAAGGACCCGTTAAGAAGCTTTCATGTTTGAACGAGGAACGAGTGAGTTTGAAAGCTTTAGGGGCTTTAACTGTGAGACATTTAGAAGTTATTGGCGTATTGTGAACAGTCCCAAATTACACATTTATTACGGAATTAAAATCAGATTTTTCTTCAATGTATATATTCTAAATGTTATAAAATTCTTCAAATGACTTCAATACATAAGTGTGGTCTTGAACTCCACCAAATTCACGTACTGAGTGCATTGCAAGCACTGGTGTTCCCATGTCCACGGATCTTATATCCAAATGAGTTGAGGATATAGGTCCTATAGTAGAGCCTCCTCTTGAATCTGAACGATTAACAAATTTTTGATAAGGTACTCCTGCATTTTTGCACACCATTTCATAAACAGCAGATGAATCACTGTCTGTAGTGTAGCTTTGATTTGCATTTACTTTTATTACTGGTCCTTTGTTTATTACTGGTCTACTAGTTGGGTCATGTTTTTCTCCCACATTTGGATGAACTGCATGAGCCAAGTCTCCAGAAATTATAAATGATTTAGATAAAGCTCTAAAGAAATCTTCTCTACCTTTTCCCATAGATAATGCTATTCTTTCTAACACATTAGCAAGCATTTGAGAGTTTGCACCTTGTTTTGTGGCACTTCCCACTTCTTCGTTATCAAAACAAACCATTACATTTGTTCCTTTTGTAACTTTACTATTAATTAAAGCCTTTATTCCTGCATGTACCATAGCTAGGTCATCTAATCTTCCACAGGATATAAATTCATCGTTAAGCCCTATTATGCTTCCTTTTTCAAATTCATATAAAAATAAATCAAAGTCTATTATATCTTCACTTTTAACATCTAACTCTTTAGCTACTGTACTTAAAAGGTAATTTCCCTTTTCTAAATTTTCATTTACTAATGCTAGTAATGGCAACGTATCTTTTTGTTTATTTAATTCTATACCCTTGTTTACTTCACGATTCATGTGTATCGCAAGATTAGGTATTATAAGTATAGGTTTTTTTATATTTACCAATCTTATTTCTGGGCATAATGGATTTTTGCTCTTTAATGCTACTCTACCAGCCACTGAAAGAGGTCTATCTAGCCATGTGTTAAGTATAGGTCCTCCGTATACTTCAGTATTTAACTTTACATATGTGTCTTCTGAAACCATTTCTGCAGATGGCTTAATTCTAAATGTTGGGGAATCTGTATGAGCTCCTATTAATTTAAATCCATCTTCTTCAATTTCTCCATTTCCCACTACAAAGGCTGTTAAAGCTGAATCATTTTTAGTTACATAATACTTTCCGCCTTTTTCCAAATTCCATTTTTCACTTTCCTTTATTTCCGTGAATCCATTAGCATTTAACTCCTTTTTTACAGTTTCTACCGCATGAAAAGCTGTTGGACTCTCATAAATAAAGTCAATAAGATTTTGGGCTAATTCTAATTCCTTTGTCATCGTTACTCCCCCCGAAATTTTATGATAATTTTGATTTATTTCCATATTTGATTATATCATATATAATACGCCAACTCCAAATATAGATTTAGAATATAAAAAGTGTATTAAAATCCTACATTATGAGTATTATATTATTAAGTAAAATTTTAGTAATTTAATGGAGCGTGATTTATATGAAAGGAATCATAAGGCACTTATTCCCTGGAGGAAATACATCACAGGGCTTTTATTCTTACTACAATTATATTTTATCTCAGGAAGAAGCCAATAAAATTATTTGCATTAAGGGAGGGCCTGGTACTGGCAAATCTTCAATGATGAAAAAAATTGGAGAATACTTTAACTGTCATGGATATGACATAGAATTTCACCACTGCTCATCAGATAATAATTCCCTAGATGCAGTATTAATACCATCTTTAAAAGTTACTATATTAGATGGTACTGCCCCTCATGTAGTAGACCCTAAAAATCCAGGTGCTGTGGATGAAGTTTTAAATTTAAGTGATTGCTGGAATGAAAAAAAACTTCAAAATAATAAAAATGAAATAATCTCTATTAATAAAGCTATCGGAAACACCTTTAAAAGGGCTTATAAGTACATTGAAGCAGCTAAAATTATACATGACGGTTGGAGCAACTTAAACTTAGAAGCTATGGATTTCTCAGAATTAAATATATTAAAGGAAAAATTAAAAGAAGAGCTTTTTAAAGATAAAGTAAGCATATTGGGAAAGGAAAGACATTTATTTGCCACTGCTTTTACTCCTAATGGAATAGTTACCTATATAGAGAATTTACAGGAAAATTATAAAAATATATATGTATTAAATGGTGAACCAGGCACCTGTAAATCTGATATATTAAACTTTTTAAGTAAGGAAGCTACTAAAAGGGGACATTATGTAGAGATATTTCATAAACCTCTTATTCCTGAGGAAATTGAGCATGTTTTAATTCCTGATTTAAGTGTAGCATTATTAACTTCTAATGAAATAAATAAAAGAGAGTTTTCAGGAACTCAAATATATACCAACGAACTACAAAATAAACATGTACTAAATAAAAATCTATCTAAAATACATGAGGAAAAAGAAACTTTTTATCTTCTTTTAAATAAAGGTTTAAAAATAATCTCTGGAGCAAAAGAATTACATGATCAACTAGAATCTTATTATATACCTTCCATGAATTTTGACAAAGTAAATGAAAAATATAAAAAAGTTCTAAATGAATTTTTAGAATACCAAAGTAAAGGCCTTGAAAATAATGCATTCAAACAAATAAAAAATGATATATTTTTTGTGTAAAAACTGAAAATTCCACAAATTATGATCCAAAAATACAGTTTTTCCATAAACTTTAATGTATTTAAACTAATACACCAACTTATTACTACTTCCTATTACTAAGTCCCCATTCCCCTAAATCTAAGTATAAATATAATAGCTGTAATTTTTAAACTAGGGATTGGGGACTAAAAATTTAATTTTAGAACCAAGACTTAAAACTGTTCACTGTGTTTATCACTGGTAACTTCATACTTAGTTACAAAATATTATTATTCTGCAAAAATTTCTTATTATTTATTATCTCCTGATAATCCCCATCTTTAATAATTCTATGTTCCTCAGAAAAAACTATCGCTCTTTTAAAAACACCTTCTACATAACCAAATTCATGTGTAGAACATATTATGGTTTTTCCACACTCTCTTAATTTTATCAAAAAATCTCTCAAAAATTTCTTTCCCTTTGGATCTATTCCATTCATAGGTTCATCTAGCACAAGCACCTCCGGATTTAATGCAAGCACACTAGCTATGGCAACTTTCTTTTTTTCTCCACCACTTAAATTATAGGGTTCTCTATGTTTTAACTCCATAATATTGAGCATATCCATGCAATCATACACTCTTGAATTTACCATATCTTCACTAAGCCCCATTTGCCTTGGTCCAAAAGCAATCTCCTCATAAACTGTAGAACAAAAAAGCTGAGCATCTGAATTTTGAAATACAAATCCTACTCTTTTATGAAAACTTTTAGAAAAACTACTGTTCTCTAATTTTTTGTCTGTAATTTCTTCTTCATTAAATATGTATTTTCCTTTCACAGGATGTACAATACCATTTATAATTTTTAACATTGTAGACTTTCCACTTCCATTGGGCCCAATTAAAGCTACAGATTCCCCTTCTTTTATATTAATATTTATATCTCTAAGAGCCACATTGTCCTTATAAGCAAAATAAACATTCTTAAGCTGTATCATATTATCAGCTCCTCATAATATATTTTTTAAATTTCAAATAGAATTTTTTTATTTAGATAAAACGAAATACAAGACTATGATAAATATATTTAAAACAGTATACCCTAAATCTAACAATGTAAATTTAAATTTAGAGTAACTCACGTACTCTCCAGTGAAGCCTCTGCATTCCATAGCCGAATACATTTCTTCTCCCATGGTTTTTGATTTTAAAAATAAATTTCCCATAATCCTAGATACTGAAGTATATTTTTTATTATTCTTACCTACAGATTTAAGCTTTAAGGCATACAACATTTCTAAGGAAAATTCTCCTAATATGTATATATATTTTATTGTAATGTCAAAAACTAATATAAATACATCTGGAATAAAAAGCATTTTTAAAGCTTTAGTTATGTGATGCCATTTAGTAGTATAGGATAATAAATTAACAACTATGACAGTTATAAGTACCTTTAAAATCAATATCAAGCTATTATGCAGATTTCCCATAATTATTGATGGTATAAGTATGATGAGTGTAAAAATAGGCACTATACAACTTACACCTAATATTTTTTTTAATGCATTCCCATCCAAAGTGCTTAAGCAAAGTAAAAAATATGTACCTATAGTATATAAGTAAAACAAATTTTTAGACATGGATAAAAAAATTATAAATAACAGAGTAAATATTAATTTTATTAGTGGATTTATCTTATATAGCACTCCATTTGGATAAATTTTATCCCTTTTAATTCTAGATAATATTTTAATAATTGCTAATATAGTTTTATTTATAAATCCATCTTTGTCTTTTGGCGGTGTATAATCATCTTTATTTAAAAGCCAATCCTTAATCTCCAATAATTCACCTTCTCACTTTTCCTGTTTTAGTAATACCAAATCAAACATAAATTCAACAACCATCCATTACATTCCTTCTAAAGTTAGAAAGAAAATATGGATGGTTGTAAAATTCAATATTTAATTGTTATTTATTTTATATGATCTATTTATATTTATTGTTTATAAAACTAGCTCTCAATAGTTTTATCCTTCATATCAATATTACTATCTTTTTTCAAGACTCCTATAATTTTAAAAATTATAACTATAAGTGCTACTCCTGCTATAGCCGATAATATATATCCTGCTATTTCTGGAAGCCCACTTATACTATAATCTGGTGCCATAGAACTAAATTCAAATCCTTTTTCCATGCCTTTTGGAACAAAACCAGCTAATTCTTTTATTTCATCAGTTCCCCATTCTCCCCATGCAGTACCTGAGGCTAACAATCCTACTGGACTTAAAACAATCATTGCAATTATAAGTCCAGTTAAAGATTTACTATTTTCCTTTTTCCCTTCATATATAGTTCCTGGAGATAGTTTCTTAATATAAGCATAAACTCCTGCAGTAACTACACCTTCTAATAATCCTATAATCAAATGTGGCAAAATCATTGCTGGAATGGCTACATTTAAAGCATATGGACAATACAATGCTGCCCCTGCTGCATCCTTAAAAATCATAGGTTGAATACCAAATTCTATAGCTGCACATAAAGCCGCTATAACTAAGGATATGTATCCTGCTATAAATACCGCTACATATTCACCTTTTTCACCTTTTACTTTGCTCTTTATAGAATTAAATACATAATAAGCTACAAATGGCATAATAAAAGCCATATTAAAAGTATTTGCTCCAAATGCTAATATTCCTCCATCTCCAAAAAATAAAGCTTGTATAAGTAGTGCAATAGTTACTGCTATACATGCAGCATAAGGTCCTAAAATAATTGCGATTAAAGCAGCTCCTACAGCATGTGCTGTAGTTCCACCTGGTGCTGGTACATTGAACATCATTATTAAGAATGAAAAGGCTGCACAAACTCCAAGCAGTGGCATTTTCTTTTTACTCAGTTCTTTCTTTACTTTTGTAACTGTTCTTTTCCAAACTGGAACCATTGCCACTCCCATTACAGCACAGGTCGATGGACTTAAATAATTGTCTGGTATATGCATTATTATCCCCCCAACTTAATTTTATAAAAATAAAAACCACAAAAGTTCCATTAATTATGGATAACCTTCGTGGTTATATATCGATTTATTCATATGCCCCAAAATTCGTTTTTAAGACACAAATATTTTATTTAACAAAGTAATTTTACACCTATGTAAAAAAATAGTCAAGATTTATTTTTATGTAAATTAATACCCCTTGGATTTTATTATAAAATGGTATAATATACTTATTAATGACCTATTTATTTTTTTATTTTAAGGACGGTGTTTTAGTTTGTTAACTAATTTTTTAATTTCCCATTTTATAAAAGATCACAATAATACAGAGGATGAGAATGTTAGACAAAAATATGGATATCTTGCAGGAGTAGTAGGAATAATTGCAAACATAGTGCTATCATCCATAAAACTTACGGTAGGTTTTATCTCTCATAGTATAGCTATAACTGCTGATGCCTTTAACAACTTATCCGATGCCGCATCATCATTAATAACAGTAATATCCTTTAAATTAGCAAATAAACCTGCAGATAAAGAACATCCCTTTGGACATGGTCGTGTAGAATATCTAGCTGCTCTTGTAGTTTCTTTTTTTGTTATGATGGTAGGTTTCCAATTTGTTAAAACCTCATTTGATAGAATAGTAAATCCTACAAAAATAAATTTTCAAATAATCCCCTTTGTACTGTTACTTTTCTCAATATTAGTAAAGGTATGGCTTGGATTTTTTAATAAAAGACTTGGTAAAAGAATAAATTCTACTACTTTAAGTGCTACTTCTATGGATGCTTTTAGCGATGTAATAACCACTAGTGTTGTTGCTTTGTCTTTTATCATATCAAACTTTACATCTTTACCTATAGATGGATATATAGGTATTTTAGTTGCACTTTTCATAATTTACTCTGGATTTAGCCTTGTAAAAGAAACTATAAATCCTCTTTTAGGTGAAGCTCCTGATGCTGAATTAGTAGAAAATATCGGAAAAGATTTACTTAGCTATGAGTATATAACTGGTGTACACGACATAATAGTTCATAACTACGGTCCTTCTAAATTTATGGTATCTTTACATGCAGAAGTTCCTTGTGATATTTCTGTATTAAAAATACATGAAATAATAGATAAGGCTGAAAAAGAAATTTCAAAAAAACATAATATTCTTTTAGTTATACACATGGATCCTATTAATACAAACGATGAAGCAGTTAAAAAATGTAAAGAAGATGTGTTATCTGTATTACCTACTATACGGGAAATAGAATCTATGCATGATTTTAGAATGGTAGGTGAAAATAACTATATTAATTTGATATTTGACGTGGTAATTGACCATGACATCCATATAGATCAACAAAAAGAAAAAGAAATTATACTCCAATTTAATAAAAAATTAAAAGCTATAAACCCTGCTTATAATTGCGTAATAACTATTGATAAGAATTATACTTTTATAAGATAATTGTAAATTAAAAAAGCCAGAAAAAGTATTATGTTATATAATGCTTTTTCTGGCTTTATATTTTTTATGCTAACAAATACTCAACTCTTCAATAACTAAATTCACCATTTGATTCATAGATAACTGTCTAGTACCTACAGTAATTACATTGCATCTATTTAATGGTAAAATTATTTTTTTTGCTTTACTACTAGCAATAGCTTCAGACATAACTGGAGTTATTTCCCCCATCATTGAATTCGCTACTAGCATAGCTATAGGTCCTACAATTACATCCACTTCTGATGACATAACCTTTATAGAATTTTCTCCTGTAGCTGCTGCATGAGCTCCACCTTTTATCATATTAGAGGTGGCTAAAGAATTTGTGCCTAATGCAATAATTTCAAAACCTTCTTTAAATTGTTGTCTAATCTTTTCAATTATTACTTTTCCCAATCCGCCGCCTAATCCATCAATTACTGCTACTCTCATTAAATACCACCTTCTCTATATTAGCGTTAATATGAGGGCTTTTAATATTCCCTTCAGTTACTTAAATTAAGGTACTATAGGAAATCTAGTTATTAGCAGTTGTGGAATGTGCATTATTTAAACTTTTATTATTACTTTTGTAAGCTAGGAAATAAGCTCCAGCAATTAGAACTGCTCCTCCAACTAAGTTTCCTAAAGTTACTGGCAATAAGTTATTAAAAATTCCTTTTCCTCCAACAAGTGCTAACTTTTCTGAAGTTAATCCTGAAGCTTGTACATACGCTGCATTAGATTTTGCAAAAATACCTAATGTGAAATAATACATATTTGCTACACAGTGTTCAAATCCACAAGTAACAAATGCCATAATTGGAAACCATGACATAACTACTTTTCCAATAACATCTTTTGATGCTGTGGCACCCCAAACTGCAAGGCATACTAATATGTTACATAAAATACCACTAGCAAAGGCTACACCAAAACTTAAGCCGCCTTTAGTTGCTGCTACTTTAATAGCAGTACCTCCAAGCTTTCCCCCACTTACGTTTAACATGCCCGATTGAAAAACTAAAAAAGATACAATAGTAGCTCCTACAAAATTAGAAATATACACTATTACCCAATTTCTCAATACTTTTTTAAAACTAAATCTTCCTTCTAGCACTCCTAAGAGCATCAAATTATTTCCTGTAAACAATTCAGCTCCACATACAATTACTAATATTAATCCTATTGGGAAAAGCGCTCCTCCTACAAATTTTCCTAGGCCCACATTGGTAACACTATGAGATCCTACTGAGGCTACAGCTCCCCCTATGGCTATAAATGCACCTGCCAGTATTCCTAAAATGATTCCCTGCATAAGTCCTATCTTTGCCTTTGTTTCTCCAGCTTTAATAGTAGCTTCCCTTATCTCTGTTGGTTTTAAAATTTTACTTTCCATATGACCCATATCCTCTTTTTATTATTAAATATTATATTTAACAAATTGTCCTATTAAGACAGCTTATTAACAAATATATACCCCACAAATTTATCTTGAGTCATAAGTCCATATTTTTTAGTACATTAAAATGTATATTTGACTTTTATAAGCGTTCTAGCTATATGCCTTTTGAGTTAGAATTCCTATAGAAACATCTCCCACTACAGCTAAATCTTCTGCTGTAAAATAAAAAGATGCATTTTTATCGAAAAGTATTTGAGCTGAAGGAGGAAATTCTTCGTCTCCTTCCCATAGAGCAAAGGTCACATAAACATTATTTATAAACTCGAATTTATAAGCTATGTCGCCCATGTTCACTTCTTTCTTAGGGATTTTTTCAAATGCCTTACGGAAC
Organism: Haloimpatiens massiliensis; assembly: GCF_900184255.1. Classification (NCBI taxonomy): domain Bacteria; kingdom Bacillati; phylum Bacillota; class Clostridia; order Eubacteriales; family Clostridiaceae; genus Haloimpatiens; species Haloimpatiens massiliensis. The sequence goes on from NZ_LT854636.1 coordinate 122,201, forward strand.
TTGTCCAAATCCTTTCCAAAAGTTCTAATTAATCTTAAAATACATCTTCCATAAAAATTATTATAATACACCTCTCCACCTGGCACATCTCTATATGTTATGTCATCATTAATCGGGGCTACTCCCTTTGCATTTATTAGGTATCTAAGTATTAAAGTCTTAGTTGGATACTTTTCTATTTTGGAGTAGTCCCCATTCAACACTTCTCCTAATGGATATTTAACTATATAGTCTTGTCCCATAATCTTTACAGTAAACTCTTTTTTATCCTCATCATACCTGCAACCAGTATTTTCAACTATTTTCTGTGGATTGTAATTCTTTAATGTGTCTTTATAGTAATCATATGGTATTTTATCTTTTCTCTTTTCTTCTACAGCTTTTTTATCCATTAGCCCTATTTCATCCTTTCATATTAAGGTTAGATATTATCTCCAGCTTCCTTTAACATTTCATTTGCTTTTTCCATATATTTTATAGCTTCTTCTATATATTTTGCTGTTTCAGCTTTACCCATTTTCTTGGATTTTTCCACCCATTCCCTAAATCCTTCTTCATGAGATTTATTATGGTCTATCCAATGAGATAATAAAATTTTTAAAGTTTTTTCTTCTTTATCTAATGTTGAATTTCCATCACAACAACATTCACCATGGTCATGTGTATGTTCATGGCAGTGATCATCCCCGTGAGAATGTTCATGAGTATGCTCATGGCAATGTTCATGAGTGTGTTCTCCATCAAAATGTTCATGGGCATGTTCATGACAATGCTCATGTGTATGTTCATGTTTTAAATCTTTACACATATTTATTACCTCCATATATTTGTATTTTTTCGTAAAATCCTAATTATTTGATTTTTAATCCCCAGTTCAAATCTCTAGTAATAAATCATTTATCTTTAGTAAATGAATTTAAACCAGAGATATAAAATTTAAACATTAAATTAATGCATAATACCTAAATAAGCCTAAACTTAAATAAGTACTATTTTCCTTCAATTATGATTTTATGGTCTAATAATTTTATTTCTTTTAATACTCCATCTACTATCTTTTCATCTCCTAGAAGGTCTGCTAAAAATATTTTTCCATCTTCCTTAGGCAGTACTTCTACCACATATTCCATTATTTTTTCTTCTCCCTGAGAAGTTATTAAATAAGCTGTTGATTCACACATAGCAAATTCCTCCTTTTAATAATTTATTCTCCCAACAATTCCTTTACCGTTGGGAATCTATCTATATCAGTATGCGGTAAAAAACATGCTGATACAAATTCATCCATGTATCCAGGCTCTACACTCAATTCCAAATAAGTTATGCCGCTGGATATTTCCTCTAATTTTTTCTTAGCTTCTTTACTCATTATAGTCAAGTAGCATCCTATTAGTGAACTATTACCTATATATTTCACTTTTTCTCTAGGTATATCTGGGAGCATACCTATCATTATAGAGCTCTCTACATCTAAATTGTTTCCAATACCACCTGCTATGTACAGTCTGTCTATACAATCAAAGTTCATTCCTACACTGGAGATCATTGATGATATTCCAGAATAAACTGCTCCCTTAGCTCTTATAAAATTATCTATGTCAACCTCATTTATGGTTATATCCTTATCTATATTGTACTCTTCTTTAAAGGCTAATACATACTCGCCCATACCATGTTCATCAAATCTAACTCTAGTTGTATTTAACCCTTTAATGATTTTTCCTCTTCTATCTATTATTTTAGTGGCCATTAATTGATATATTAAGTCTATTATACCAGAACCACATATGCCCACAGGCTTTTCTTCACCTATGATTTGTATCTTTGGCTCATAGGTCTTTTTATCTATTTCAACTTTTTCAATGGCTCCGCTAGAAGCTCTCATGCCGCAGCTTATTTCTCCACCTTCAAAAGCTGGTCCTGCCGAACATGCGCAGCTCATTAAAAATTCCTTATTTCCAAAAACTATTTCTCCATTAGTTCCTAAATCTATAAATAAAACATTTTCCTCTGAATTCCAAATGCCCGATGCTAAAGCTCCAGCTGTAATATCTCCTCCCACATAGCTTGCCACAGAAGGTGCTAAATATACAGTAGTCTCTGGGTTTATATCTATTCCTAATTCAAAAGCTTTTATGTAAGGAGACCTTAAAAATGCTGGTATGTATGGTTCCATTCTTATGTAATCTGGTTGAATTCCCAAAAATAAATGACTCATAGTAGTATTTCCTGCCACTACAAAAGAATTAATTTCATGAGATTCTATACCACTTTCTACATACATCTTTTGTAATAATGGATTTATAGTGTATTTTATAATGGCTTCATTTAATTTTTTAAGCCCATCTTTTTTTGCCGAATATATTATTCTATTTATTACATCTGCTCCATATTGTATTTGAGCATTTCCTGAAGAGGCTTTAGCTATTATCTCTCCAGAATTTAAATTTATTATACATGCTGCAACTGAAGTAGTACCAATATCTATAGCTACTCCATATAGTTTATTTGAAGTATCATTTCCTTCTATGTTTATTATATTTATATTATTTTCCTCTTCAATATAAGTTATAGTAATTTTAAAATCGTGTTCTCTTAAAATATGAGGTATTTTTTTTATTACTGAAAGTCCACACTGAACGTTGCCACATCCCAATGTGTTTCTAACTTGCCTAATTAACCTATCTACATCTGATATGTTGTCATCTAAGGTTGGCCCTGGAATTTCTAAAAAACTTTTTTTAATGTCTATTCCCAATTCTATACCGTTATTTTTTAATATTTCTCTTGCTTCATTAAATACTTTCTTTTCCTTTTCTCCACCTAAATCTTCTATTTTCATATTGTGCATAGCATCATCAGCGGTGGATGGAATTTCTACTTCCACATCTCCTGTTATAGTAGAACAACAAGCTAATACATAGCCTTGTGCTAGTTCCTCTTCAGTTATATGATTGCTCTTATTTGAATTTACTTGCCCTTGAAGTATTTTAACCTTGCATTTTCCACAAGAACCATTGCCATTACAAGGTGCATCTATAAATATTCCAGCTCCTCTTATTACTGTAAGCAAGCTTTCTCCATCTTTTGCTTCTACCTGTACTCCGTGAGAAGTAAAATTAACTTTAGCCATACATCAATACCCCCTGTGAGAAAAGCTTTCTCGGCCTAAGCCGAGAAAGACTATATTATTTTATACTTGATTCGTAATTAGCAGAGTTTAATAAGTTATCTAACTCGCCTTTGTCACTTAATTGAACTTTTATAATCCAAGCATCATATGCATCTTCATTTATATATTCTGGCTCATCATCTAACTTTTCATTTATTTCTAATACAGTTCCTGAAATTGGTGCAAATAAATCTGAAGCTTTTTTAGAAGATTCAACCACTCCAAAAGTTTCGTCTTGAGTTATTTCATCATCTACTTCTGGCATTTCAACAAACAATATTTCTCCCAATTGACTTTGAGCAAAATCAGTTATTCCAACATATGCTGTATCTCCTTCAACTCTTGCCCAAGTATGTTCTTTGCTGTAATATAAATTTTCTGGATGATTCATATATATGCCCTCCCTAAAATATTTTAAACGTAAATGACCATATTTGTAGTTATAGCGGATTTAAATACTATTTAAACCCACTATATCTAAACTTAAACAATAACTATAGTTATTAACTCAACTTTCGCATATAAATTTTAAGCTTTATGCTATACAAGGTAAGAAGTAATAGGTAAAAAGTAAGAATTATTACTTATAAATTAATTATAAAAAACTCCTAGAGTTTTATCCTTAACTCTTACTTCTTACTTCTTAGCTAATACCTATTACTTATCTGCAAATTTTATAGCTACGAAAGTTGAATTCTTAATTCTTAATTAATAATTATTAATTATTAATTATTAATTACATAATAGGATCCATAGTTAATGCTGGATGTCCTTTTTCTTCTAAGAATGCTAATACGCCATCTGACTCTGTAGATATAGTTTCATCACAAATCATATCTACAAAATTATCTATATCATATAGCTCTTTAGCTGTTTTATTTAATTTTTCTCTAACGAATTCTTTTAATTCTTTTGGCATCCAAACTATTCTTCCAACTCCGCCTTCAGCCTTTAAGAATTTCTTCGAAGATATAAATGGTCTTCCATGTCCCATAAATCCTGGTGTTTGAACTCCACCACCTGTCATTGATGCAAGTTCTCCAAATGTCATTCCTAGAGGAGAAATTGAAGAATATTCTCTGTTTACTATTACAACACCATTAGCTTCTGGCATTATACCACAGATACATTCAAAACATCCACAAGATGTCATTGGGTCTTGAATTAAGCTGTATAGTGTAACTTGACTTACTGCACCTTGAGATATTTTATCAACAGTTTCATTTACTGTTTCCCAAATACCTAAGTTTTCGTCTATGACTCCCTCTTTTGGTATTGCTTGACATGGTCCAGTTGGATTTAATTCTAGTGTAGCTTTAGCATCTAACCAGCTAACTGCTCCACAAAGTCCAAGTCTTTCAGGTGTTACAACACATACGTGAGCTGGAGCGAAAGATTGACATAAATTACAAGTATAGAATGTATCTACATTTTCATCTATTAGAGATTCTAATCTTTCGTCTCTTTCCATGTATCTTGGCATAGCATATTTTTCTCTTAGTTCTCCACATTTATCTGGGTCAGTTACTATAGTAACTTGACATTTATCCACAACAGATCCAAATTCATCTAATATCTTAGCATAGATAACTTCTCCTATGTGGTTTAATCTAAAGCCTTTTTCATAAGCTTCCTTGCCTATTCTAACCCAAGTTAAATTTCTTTGACCAACGTGCATTACGCCTTCTATATAGTTTAAGAAATAGTGAAGTCTTCTTTCAAGAACTGGTTCAAAGTCTTTTTGCATGTTAGGTCCAGCAACTTCTATGAATACTCCTAATGGAAGTCTTCCTGGTGCTTCTGTTATAGTATCAACATCTGGTCCTATTAATGTTATCTTATGGTCTTCAACTTCTGAAAGCTCTCTTTGCATTACTAGTTCCCAAGCATCAGTTTTTCCTCCACCAAATTCAGCAAACATATCATTTTTTCTTATTCTTTCACCTTCAAATGCTGCTGCAAAAGCTACTGGTATAGGAATTTCAGTTATTTTTATCTTTATATGTCTAGCTTCTAATGAAGTTTTAGGTACTTTATCGTAATCCTTTTGAGTTAATAATAATGTTGGAACTTCTTGAACATCTTGATCAGTAATTACTGGGAATCCAAGTGCTATAGCACCTGCTCCTGCAGAAACTACTAGTTCACTAAGTGGTCCAAAGGCATTTACAAAAGCAAGAATTCTCTTGTCTGTGTACTCTAAGAAATCACCGAATTTACCGCCTTCAAGTCCACCGAATATAAGTCCTGCTCTTATAGCTACTGATACAACATGAATTACTGCTGTTACATCATAGCCTACTGGTATAACTCTTAGATCAAGACCCATTTTTACGTTAGCTTCTATAGCTTGGTCTATTACTTTTCCTATTAAAAAAGTAAGTAATCCTTTTGATTGATAATCTTTTATAACTTTTGCTGCAGTTTCACTATCTGGGCATTCTCCTAAAACAACTGCTATTCCAGGAATATCTCCAGTAACTAGTGGAACTCCTAATGAACGAATAACTGGGTCTGGTACAAATCCTATACAAGGTTCTGTATAAGGTGTTTCACTTAATACATATTTAGCAGCTTCAATTATTTCTGCTGCCACTGCAGTAGCAAGACCTGCATTTAGAGCCTTTTCTAATCTTTCTTCTTGAACTATTAAACTTTCTACTACGGCTAAAGCGCCTTCTAATTCTTCAAGAGTAGTTATTTTCTTTCCTGTAGCTGCAAAAATTATTGGAAGTCCATAAGCAGTGTCAGGAAAAGCAACTTTACACTCTTTACCTTTTTCATTTATAGCTTGAGCAACTATCCCTTTTGCTGCTTCTAAAGCTTGATTTGAGCCTGTAAATATGGTTTGAAATAAATTCATCTTCCCTTGCCCCCTTTTATAGATCTAAATAAGAATCTGCGTATAAAACTGCTCCATTAATGATATCACAAGTTTTTATAGTTTCCATTAATCTTTGATCACATGGATTCATTATTGCTGATGTTAAGCCTGCTTGCATTGCCATAGCGCAGAAGTTAGCATCCATTATTGGTCTTAAATGTTTTGGTGCTCCATTAGATATATTACTTAATCCACAAACAGTTTTAAGTTCCATTTCACTTATTAATCTAACTGCTTCTAGAACTTCTTTTTGCTTTTCTTGCATTCCCTTTATAACTAAGAATAAAGGGTCAAATAACATATCTGTTGGTTCTAATCCTAAAGACATACCTCTTTCAAGCATTTCTGTACAATATGCCATTCTTTCATCATTATCTCTTGTTATACCTTCTTTAGCACATAGTGCTATTACCATTGCATCGTTAGCAGCTGCTAAATCTATCATTTCTATTCTTTCTCCAGCATCTGCTGAGTTTATTATTGGTTTTCCTTTTTCTCTGTTATAAACTTTTATTCCAGCTTCTATTGCTTTTTTATTAGTAGTATCTAAAGCAAGAGGAACATTATTAAATTCTTTTTGTAGTAATTGAACAGCCCATGGCATTACTTCTTCGCCATCTTTTTCAGCAGGTCCTATATTTAAATCTAGGTAATGGGCCCCTGCATCTAATTGTTCTTTTGCTCTTTTAAATATTGGTTCAGGATTTCTTTCTGCTAACGCTTTTCTTATAGTTGGTGATATACAGTGAATTCTCTCCCCTATAATCATGAATTTTTCCATGGATTTTCTCCCCTTTTCAATTTTTTATTTTAAACTCTTACATAAAGGGGGGCTCCCCTTTATGTAAAAAGTATATTTCCTATTTAAATTCCTTTAAGAATTTTGGAATGTGTAAAGCTTCATTAGTTCCAACAACTATTTCCCAGCCTGGTAGATTTTCTTCTAAGTCACCCTTAAGTACAGCAACTTTACCTGGAATTATAAGTTTTCTTGATTTAGTCTTTTCCTCTACTCCACTTTCCTTTACGAATTTAGCTATGCTTGATGCTGTAAATTTACCTGCTGCCCAAGATGTAAGAACTGAATATCCACCTGCATCAGGAATTAGCATCCATACTGGAACTTTTGATCTTTCTACTTCTCCAGATACTATGAAGTAAGTTAAAGCAAAGTCAACTGTTACCATTACTGGTGAGTTGTCGTCTGGGTTATTTATTGGATAAACATTTGGTTCAACTCTCATTGGTCTTTGTGGATCTGTAAATATGTTTTGTCTTAGAGCAAATAGTGGAAGTGCTCTTGCATAATCCATATCATCAAGTACAATGATTGAACCATATTTCATTGTAAATAATGTACTTAATGCTACTTCCATAAACTTGTCATTATTAGCAAGTTTATTAGCAAATATCACTGATGGATAACCAAATACTCTATCTTGTCCATCCAAATTTATTCTTCTTATTTGAACTGTATTTTGGAAAGCTTCTTTAATTGAAGAAGAACCTGGGTCAAGTATCAATTCTTTATAACCTTCTTTGTGTATTTCTTCTACTAATTTATATAATTCTTCTAATGATGGAGCTTTAACTCCTAAAACTAACTTATCAGCTTTAACTAATTGAACCATTTCTTTGTAGTTATCTTTGTTAGCACCATAAACTATAGGATTTTCATCTTTTACTAGTGCTAACGCTTCTTTCATAACAGATACATCTTCACAAGTTAACATGTAAGCTACTTTTAATCCGCTATTTTTAATTTTATTTATTATTTCTATATATCTATCTTTATTGCCACTGTAGTTTATTGCAGCAATTTCAGCTTTCATTTCTTCACCGATTCTTACATAATTAACCTTTTTCATATTTTCTATTTTTCTATCTATTTCTTCATCAGACATGCAATCGCAGAACATGATAGCAAATCTATTTCTATTTACAAAAGTTTTGCTGTGACGGAAAAGAACAGTTTCTCCTCCTAATTTATATTCATTTTCACCTTTTCCAACTGTTATTGTTTTCATAAGTGGTGCAGTAGCTTCTGATAATTTTTCTAATGCTGATGAATCCATATGAGGACACTTACTTATTTCTACCGCCCCTGCAGCTACTTTCATTGAAAATGCTAAGCATGTTGGGAAACCACAATCTTTACAATTCTTCTTTGGTGTTAATTTAAATATATCTAATCCTTTTAAAGCCATTTTTTATCCTCCTCTAACAATTCGAATTTACCTATATAAAAATATTTTCCGAATTTTTTATCTTACAATTTTAAAATACCAAAATTTATAAATAATTTAGACTAAATCAAGTATTTTGACAAATTATGCTAGCAATCCCTCTACTAAGCTTCTTAAAGTCTCTATTGATTTTGGATGTCTTAATACTAAAGCATCTGTTCCTGCTGACAAAACACCTGTTGCAGTAGCTACTTCCATAGATATTCCTCTTTCTTCTTGAGAACCCCATTGTGGAGAATCTTTTTCTGATTCTACAGCTTCTTTAACTTTCCATGTTTCAAAAGAAACTGGTGTTATTATTGGAGTTTGAAGAGTTTTATCATCTTGTCCTAATGCTGCAAGTCTGATTCTATCCATAGTTGATATAACATATTCATAACCATAACCAGCTGCTGAACATCCTACGTTTGATACTATATTTTCTGTTTTAACACCTAATTGGTTTATTAATATATTTAATTGTTTTGCAAGGTTAATATCAACTGATGATTCTGCTCCAACTTTGTGACTGTAAGCTAATGCACCTGCTGCAGCTACAGTTTTATAGTTTTCTTCTACTGCTGATAATAACAATACATTATGTCCATCTAATTCTTTTGCTAAGCTTTCAAACAATTTTGCATCTTTATCGTGATTTCCTGTACCTGCTATAGCTAGAGGAACTTCAATAGCTTCTGCTACAGCTTTAGCAACTTTTGTACATTCTTCAACAGATTTGTTTGCTCCACTTGGATCTGCTCCCTCTAATCTCAAACATATAAAATCTGGATTATATTTTTCTTCTACAAATTTTGCCCATTGAACTGGGTCGTTACATACATCCTTGTATATTTCTTTTAATGCATCTATCCAATTTTCTGGATATACATCTATTATTTCCATTCCCATTTTAGGAGTATTTCCTGTATCTCCGTCAAAAGTGTAAAAAGGAAGTGCATTTTGTCCTCCTATTTTTATTGCCTTTTCTCCTGTTCCCATTTGAACTTCATTGATTTTACCTGAGTATTTTTGTACTGTTTTTTTGAACATAACTGGTAGCCTCCTTGTTTTTACTTATTTAATCCAACCTTGGATAATATATCTCCTAAAGCTTTCTTTGACATACTATCCTCTGGTAATTTAACTAATGGTTTTCCTGCACAATCGTATTCGTATACCATAGGATCCATTGGAACAACACCTACTAAGTTTAATTCTTGCTTCTCTATTTCTTCTAATATTCCATCCTTTAGTTTTTCTTCAGGCGCCCTATTCACTATAAGGTAGGTCTCAGAAACTTTCAATTTTAATTCCTTTACTAATTTATTTATTCTTCCTACAGCTTGTATTCCTCTTCTTGAACAATCACTTACTAAAAACAATAAATTAATATCATCTACAACTTTTCTACTTAAATGTTCCATTCCAGCTTCATTATCTATAACTATGTAATCGTAATTATTAGCTAATGTATCTATTTGATTTTTTAAAACACCATTTACGTAGCAATAACAACCTTCACCCTGTGATCTTCCCATTACCAATAAGTCAAAGCCATTACCTTCCGTTAATCCTGTGTTTAATCTATATTTTAGATAATCAGCTTTTAGCATTCCTCCTGGAAATCCGTCACCTTTAAGGGACATTTGACTAACTTCTTCCCTTATTGTTCCTAAAGTTTCCTCTACTTCTACACCTAGAACTTCGTTTAAGTTAGCATTAGCATCTGCATCTACTGCTAATATAGGGCCTTTCCCTTGTTTCACTAAATAATCCATCAATAATCCTGTCAATGTAGTTTTTCCAGTGCCACCTTTACCTGCTACAGCTATTTTATATCCCATATTATAACCTCCTTTATTTAGTGCATAGGGCTATAAAACCCTATGCTTTAAACTGCGTGAACACTTTCTTTATTTACATCATGAACGGCTTCCATTAGTGCTTCTGATAGTGTTGGATGTGGATGTATTGCATCGCCCACTTGTTCAGCAGTTAATCCTAAATGTACTGCTAATGTAAGTTCTGTAAGTAAATCTGTTGCATTAGGACCTATGACTGCAGCTCCTAATATTTTGTCGTTCATGTCAGTTATTACTTTTACAAAACCTTGGAATTTACCCATAGCTTGTGCTTTTCCAAGTCCTCTAAAGTCGAATTTTCCTACTTTATATTCTACTCCTTGATCTTTAAGAGATTTTTCTGTTGCTCCTACTCCTGCTACTTCTACACTAGTAAATACACATCTTGGAACAGCTCTGTAGTCCATTTTTTTATCTCCGCCTAATGCATTTTCTACTGCAACTATTCCCTCTTTAGATGCTACATGAGCCAATGCTGGAGTACTTACTGTATCACCTATAGCATATATGCCTTCAACACTTGTTTCCATTTTTTCATTTACTACTATTCTTCCTCTTTCCATATTAACTCCAAGTTCTTCTAGTCCTAAACCTTGAGTATATGGTCTTCTACCTACTGAAACTAGCATCATTTCAGCTTCTAGCTCTTTACCACTTCCTAATGTAGCTACAACCTTGTCTTCTTTTACATCTACTTTAGATATACCATCTTTAACAAAGAATTTTATTTTACTTTGCTTAAATGATCTTTGAAGTATTTTAGCTACATCTTCATCTTCAAATGGAATCAAATGATCTACCATTTCAACTATTTGAACCTTTGTTCCTAGTTCATTGTAGAATTGTCCAATTTCACAACCAATTGGGCCACCTCCTACAATTATCATGGATTTTGGAACTTTTTCTAATTCTAGTACTTCATCACTTATTATAACTCTTTTTCCGTCGTATGGAAACATTGGTGGAACTACTGGAACAGAACCTGTAGCTATAATTATTTTATCTGCTTTAATTATCTCCTTTGTTCCATCATTTTTTTCTACTTCCACATTATTTTTATCTGCTATTTTACCAGTACCTCTAACTAGTTTTACTCCTTTTTCATTAAAAAGGAATTCTATACCTTTTACTAGTTGGTCTGTAACTTTTCTTTTTCTTGCTACAATTGCATCAAAATCTGGTTTTACTTCACCTTCTATTTTTATTCCATATTTATCTGCATTTTTTATAGTTTCTAGTGCCTCTGAACAAGCTATTAATGCCTTAGTCGGGATACAGCCTACATTTAAGCAAGTTCCTCCTACATGTGCCTTTTCAACTACAGTAACTTCTGCCCCTTTCATAGCTGCTTTTAATGCTGCTACATATCCTCCTGGGCCTCCACCTATAACTACTATTTTCATCCCAATCGCCTCTCTCATTAATTTTATAGTTTTACTGTAAATTAAAGTTCATTACTTAAATAATACTAGTCTTTCTCTTGACATTTTATGATTTTATTATGAATTAAAGTCCTGCTCTATCTAGTATTACTGGAACATTTTCTTCTGCTCCTATAGCCATTATGTGAACACCTTCGCACAATCCCTCTTCTCTAGCTTGTTTTATGAATTCTGCAGCTATGTTTATTCCTTCTTGTGCTTTATTTTCTGCACCCTTCATTCTTTCAATAATTTCATCTGGAACGTATACCCCAGCTACATTAGCATTCATATATTTTGCCATACCAGCTGATTTTAGTGGTATAATTCCCACCATCACATTTGTATTTAAATCTTTTGTCATTTCTCTAAATTTTCTTAAAGTATCTATATCATAAACGGCTTGTGTTTGAAAAAATTTTGCGCCTGCTTCAATTTTCTTTTTCATTTTCAATATTTGTAATTCTAATGGGTCATATTTTGGAGATACACAAGCTCCTAAATAGAAATTTGGTGTTCCTTTTAATTCATTTCCCATCATATCTACACCAGAACTTATGGTAGATGCTACCTTAAGTATATCTACACTATCTAAGTCATACACTGGTTTTGCTCCTGGGTGGTCACCAAGCACTGTATAATCTCCTGTTAAAGCTAATACGTTTTCAATTCCAAATATACCTGCTGATAGAAGTTCTCCCTCTATAGCAATTCTATTTCTATCTCTTCCTGTTATTTGTAGAACTGGCTCTAATCCTGCATCTTTAAGCATTTTACAAGTTGCTAAAGATGTAGCTTTCACTGTGGCAGCTTGGAAATCAGTAACATTGACTCCATGGGCTCTCCCTTTTATAGCCTTAGCACACTCTATTAAGTGAGAAAGGTCTGTTCCCTTTGGAGGAGCCATCTCCGCTGTTATTGCAAACTCTTTTTTTTCAAAGGCCTGCTGTAATAAACTCATAATAATCCCCCTCTAGCTTTTATCTATTTCTTATATCCATTTTTAATGGATGCATATCTAATTGATAATCTCTTGGTTCTCTTATTTCTGCTAAATTATCAAGTTTATTTAAATCTTTAAGTTTTTCATATATAAGTATCCAAGCACAATCATTATTTGGATCTACTTCACATTTTCCATCCCTTGCGCCTCCGCATGGTCCATTTAAAAGGCCTTTAGCACATTTAGTTACTGGACAAATTCCTCCAGTCCATCCTAGTTGGCACTGTCCACACGCTCTACAAGCTTCATCAAATTTACCTATTCTTTCAACTTCTCCTATAAATCTTGTGTTATTTGCAGGATATACTGGAACTTTAACAAGTTTAGCTACAGTTTGTACACCATCACCACATGCTAATGAAAGAACCGCATCTGCTTCCTTTAAAGCTTCTTTTAATTCTTTTAAATCTTTTTTTGCTTTTAGGAAATTGCAGGATGGATCTAAAACTTTAAATCCTAATACTTCTTTTCCGTTTTCTTCTAACTTAGCTTTCATCTCTACTAATTGTTCTTCTCCACCTACTTGACAAGAGCTAGCACATAAAGAACATCCTGTAAGTACTATTTTTTTACTACCTTCAAGGTATTTAAGAATTTCTTCTAAAGGCTTCTTTTCTGAAATAACCATATTTCTTCCCCCATTTAATTATTAGTAAATATAAAGTTTTTATTATAAATTATTTTGAGCTTTGCATGCTTTAATTACATGTTTTCCTAGTATAGAAGTAGTAACTGATCCTACTCCAGCTGGTACTGGTGTTATTAATGAAGCTCTCTCTAAACAATCTTCTGTGTCTACATCGCCACATAACTTTCCTTCTTCATCTACATTTATGCCCACATCAACTACTACAGCATCTTTACCTACATAGTCCTTTGTGATCATTTTTGCTTTTCCTATTCCAACTACTAATATATCAGCTTTGGAAGCTATTTCTGGCATATTTTTTGTTTTAGAGTGACATATAGTCACTGTAGCATTTTCATCTAATAAAAGCATTGACACTGGTTTTCCAACTACCATAGATCTGCCTATTACTACAGCATTCTTACCTTTCATTTCTACATTATAGTGCTTTAATATTTCTATAACTGCAGTTGGGGTACATGGTGGAAATCCTGTCTTATCGCCACTCATTAACTTTGCTGCATTTATTGGACTGAAGCAATCCATATCTTTTTCTGGAGATATAACATGCTTAATTACATCTTCATTCATTTGCTTTGGTAAAGGTCTAAAAATTAAAATACCATGAGTTTTCTTATCTTCATTTACTTTTTTGATTTCTTCTATGAATTGTTCTTGTGATATGTCTTCTGGATAAGCCTTAACTTCTGTGTCTATTCCAACCTTTCCGTATCTTTTTAAAGCTCCTCTTTCATAAGAAAGGTCACTTGGATTTTCTCCCACTCTCATTATAGTTAACTTAGGAGTTATTCCCATGTCTTTAAGTTTGTTAACATCCTCTGCTAACTGCTCTGTAATCGCATCAGCCACGGGTTTACCTTTAATAATTTGTCCCATTTCAAAGCCTCCCTATTTAATAAATTCTATTATAGAAATACTATTTTATATTTCTTAGCCTATTATAAATATATTACATACTAAAGACTAAGTAATACACCGTTTTACTATACATTCCTATAGCCCCCATTAAATAATGAGGGCATAAGAACATATATATTATTTACAAAGAGATTTTAACACTTCTTCATAAACCTCATCTGCTATTTCTATTCCTTCTTTTACTAGTTTTTCAGTTTCCTCTTTAACTTTAGATACATAATTCTGATCTTTAATAGAATTTATGTTAATTATAACGTTTAGCTGAGCACTTATAATAGCTGCTCTCAAGCATTGCACTCCAACACCAACATCACTTATAGCTAATTTTGAACATTTATTAACTAGGTTTTCATGCAATTTTATAGCTTCATAAGCCTTTTTTACTATAGAAACTGGAACTTCACAGGCTTGTTTAAGTGCTTTTTCTAAAGTTTCTTCTTTTAATTTTCTTTCCTCCTCAGTATCTTTCTTCATGCCATAAGCTTTTGAAAGTGGAAGAAAGTTTTCCGCATCATCATCTATCATTTTTAGGAGTTCTCTTTGAATTTCTCCAGCTTCACTTAATATACCCTTAATTTCTTCCTCATACTGAGCATATTTTTTCTTTCCAATGGTTAAGTTACAAACCATGCTACCTAATGCTGTGCCTATAGCACCAACTAATGCTGCTGCTCCACCACCACCTGGTACTGGTTCTTTAGAAGCTAGCACTTCTGCAAAATCTACACAAGTCTTATCAGCTAATTTCATCTCTCCTACCTCCTAAAAATTTTAGAACAATCCACTTATTACTCCATTTTCATTTACATCTATTCTTTCCGCTGCTGGAAGTTTTGGAAGTCCTGGCATTTTCATTATCTGTCCTGTAACAGCTACTGCAAATCCAGCTCCTGCTGAAATAGTAACTTCTCTTACAGTTATCTTGAATCCTGTTGGTCTTCCAAGTTTAGTTTGATCATCTGTTAATGAATATTGAGTCTTAGCTATACATACTGGAACATCTCCAAATCCGTTCTTTTCTAATTCAGCTATTTGTTTTGATGCACCAGCTGTAAATTCTACGTCGTCAGCGCCATATATTTTTTGTGCAACAGCTCTTATTTTCTCTTTTATTGGTAGGTTAGTTTCATAAGAGAATGTAAAGTTGTTTTCAGCTTTATCTATTAATCTTATAGCTTCTTTAGCAACTTCTATTCCACCTTCTCCGCCTTTTGCCCAAACTTCTGATAAAGTAACATTTACACCTAATTCTTTACATTTATCAGAAACTAATTTAAGTTCTGCTTCTGTATCAGTTGGGAATCTATTTAAAGCAACTACTGCAGGTAACTTATATACTTTAGTTATATTTTCAACATGCTTTAATAAGTTTGGTAAACCCTTTTCTAGAGCTTCTAAGTTTTCTTCGTTAAGTTCTTTCTTTGGAACTCCGCCATTATATTTTAATGCTCTAACTGTGGCAACTATTATAACTGCATCTGGTTTTAAATCAGCCATTCTACATTTTATATCTAAGAATTTTTCTGCGCCAAGGTCAGCACCGAAACCTGCTTCAGTAACTACGTAGTCTCCGAAATGCATAGCCATTTTAGTAGCTATTACTGAGTTACATCCATGAGCTATATTAGCAAATGGTCCTCCATGTACAAATGCTGGTGTTCCTTCTAATGTTTGTACAAGATTTGGTTTTAATGCATCTTTTAATAGTGCTGCCATAGCTCCATGAGCATTTAATTGTCCAGCTGTAACTGGCTCTCCAGTGTAAGTGTAGCCAATAACTATTTTGGAAAGTCTTTCTCTCAAATCCATAATATTGTTTGCTAAACAGAATATAGCCATTATTTCTGATGCAACAGTTATATCAAATCCATCTTCCCTTGGACAACCATTAGTCTTTCCACCAAGTCCATCTACAACAAATCTTAACTGTCTGTCATTCATGTCTAAACATCTTCTCCAAGTAATTCTTCTTGGATCTATGTTTAACTTGTTCCCCTGATAAATATGATTGTCTATCATTGCTGCTAATAAGTTATTTGCAGCTGTCATAGCATGTAAATCTCCTGTAAAGTGAAGATTTATATCTTCCATAGGAACTACTTGTGCATATCCTCCACCAGCTGCTCCACCTTTTATACCAAATACTGGTCCTAATGATGGTTCTCTTAATGCTACTACTGTATTTTTACCTAGTTTTGATAAAGCATCTGCAACACCTATAGCTGTAGTTGTTTTTCCTTCTCCAGCTGGAGTTGGATTAATAGCTGTTGTTAATATAAGCTTTCCTGGCTTAGTTCCATTGTCTTTCTTTAATAAATTGTAATCTACTTTAGCCTTGTACTTTCCATAGTATTCTATGTCATCTTCTGTTAATCCTAACTTTGCAGCTATTTCTTTAATATGTTCTAGCTTAGCCTCCTGTGCAATTTCTATATCAGATTTAAAACCCATTTTTATGCCCCCTTCTCCAATTTCTCTTTTATTTTTTTAACCTCCCCAACGGTTTCTTCAGAATCGTAAGGAGAATGATTAACTCTGTCAGAATCGCCAACATTTTCTCTGTAATGTATAAATCCTAAACAATTTTCTTCTCCCACATGCTCTAATACATAATTTTCATCATCCATATTTCTAACTTTATTAGCTACAACTAAAACCCTATTTATTCCTAATTGCTCTGCTAACTTCTTAACATGCTCATAAGTCTTAATACTTCTTATTCCTGGTTCAATAACCACAATAAATAAATCTACTCCCTGAGCTGTACCTCTTCCTAAATGTTCTATACCAGCTTCCATATCCATTATAACTATATCTTTATTTTGAAGGATTAAATGAGATGTTAATTTCTTTAAAAGTACATTTTCTGGACAAAAGCACCCCATGCCAGCTTTGTCCACAGTGCCCATAGTTAACAATTTAACACCATTATGCTTTTTACAGAATTTTTCTGGTATATCATCTACTTTAGGATTTATTTTAAACATTTTCCCAAAAGTTTCAGGAGTAGAAGACGTTCTTTCTGATATCATAGTCTTCATTTCTGATATGGGAATTATTTCATTTATCATTTCCTCTGGGAAACCAAGCGCCAATGCTAAGTTTGGATCTGGATCTGCATCTACTGCTAAAACATTGTATCCTTCCTCTGCATATATTCTGCTTAATATTGCAGAAAAAGTTGTTTTTCCTACTCCACCTTTTCCTGTTATAGCTATCTTCATTTTCATTATTGATTCCCCCTTTTCTTTCGGTAAAGGTAGGTGCCAGGCACCTACCGAATTTTACCGAAGTTTAGTGAACTTTATCAAGCTTTGTCGTGTTTCTAATTAAATGTTTAACCACTAATATTTCCTTTTTTTTTAATTTTAATTTTATATTCCTATTTTTTTACGTTTTGATTCTATTCTTTCTACCATTTGTTCAGAAGCTTTCTTAGGATCTGTTTCTATAAAGAACTTAGCTCCTACCATGTCTTCCATCTTATTAGTTAGTATGTCCACAACTTCTGGTCCACCTGTTACTGGAGGAACTACTCCTAGCCAAGTATCTATACCTGATGATACTACATAAGTTCCTATAGAAACTGCTTTTTCAGACATCCACTCTGGTGCAACACCAACTACTGGCAAGTCTGATATATCTACTCCTAAATGATTTGCAACGGTTCCTACAAGTTCTAGTATACGGCTTATATCAACGCATGAACCCATGTGTAATACTGGTGGTATATCTACAAGTTCACATACCTTTTTAAGTCCAGCGCCAGCATAATTTCTAGCTTCCTTTTGTAATAATCCAGCCTTAGCTGCTGCTTGAGCTGCACAACCAGTAGCAACTACTATTACATCGTTAGCAATTAAGTTTTTAATAATTTCTACATGACCATTATCATGTGGTGTCTTAGGGTTATTACATCCAACAACTCCTGCAGCTCCTCTTAGAACCCCTGAAACTATACAATCTGCCAATGGTTTAACTGTGCCTGTTACTCCTATATTTGAATTAGTTACTTTATCTAAAGCTGATACTATACTTTCTGTACTGTATCCAACTACTGCTGAACTCTTTTCATTTGGAATATGAACTTTAGAGTTATCTCTATTTTTAAAGTTCAATATAGCTTGTTTTAATATCTCTTTAGCTGATTCATATGCATGTTCTTCATCAAATTCAATATGAGTTGAACCTGTAATCTCTGCTTTTGGAGATGTTGTTATAAATTTAGTATGATAATTTTTAGACAGTTGTGCAAGTGCTGGCATTATACATTGTACGTCAACTATTACTGCTTCTACAGCACCTGTAACTACTGCTAATTCTTGTTGTAAGAAGTTTCCTGCTAATTTAACTCCATGTCTCATAGTAGCTTCATTAGCTGTACAACACATACCAACAAGATTAATTCCATCTGCTCCTTGTGCTTTTGCTAATTCAATAAGTTCTGGATCTTCTGAGGCTAAAATTACCATTTCTGAAAGAGTTGGTTCGTGTCCATGAAGAACTACGTTAACTGAATTTCCTTCTAGTACTCCTAGGTTTGCTTCTGTAGCTATTTCCTTTGGAGTTTCAAACATAATGTCACTGAATTCTGTAGCCATATAAGATCCACCCCAGCCATCAGCAAGAGCTGCTCTCATTGACATTTTTATTAAACTTTCAGCATCTGCTGCACATCCTATATGAGTTGAGTGCATTATAGATACAATGTCTCTATCTATGTTTCTTGGCATTACTTTTAGCTTGTTCCAAATTTCTACTCTTTTTTCTGGAACTGTTGGTGGTAATGTTAATGTGCCAATTTGTTTACTAAATTGTTCTAGTCCTGCTTTTGCTAAATCATGAGCTATATCATAAATGTCTCTTTCTTCTGTCTCTACACCAAATCTTTTTGCAACCTTCATTAATTTCTTTTCGTCTTTTACTTTAAAGTCGCCATCTTTACTTGCGTTAAGAAGAGTTAAAACTATACTTCTGCCGTGATCTGAATGAGCAGCAGCTCCACCAGCTACCATTCTAGCAAAGTTTCTTGCTACTATAACATCAGCTGTGGCACCACATATTCCTCTGTCAGCGCCTTTTCCTGGTACTGGACTAACTCTACAAGGTCCCATAGCACAAATTCTACAACATACTCCGGCTAAACCGAATCCGCATTGTGCCTTTAAATCAACCTTTCTGTCCCAAGCTGTCTTCACTCCATCATTCTTAGCCTTTTCTAACAATTCATTTTGTGCAGTTTGAATATTTAATATTTTCTCCTCCACAGTTTTACCCCCACTCTCTTAAATATTTTCTACAATATTTTCAAATAAAACAAAACTGAAAATTAGTTTTATTCTTTCATTTTAATTATAGTATTTTTAGCCAAAAAAAGAAACACCAAAAAGATATTTTTTTAACAAATTCACCAGAATATTTTTATTTCATTTTTCAGAATATTCAGAGTTTATTTTGTACGTTTTTACGCATTTTTCCCTAAAATTCTCTTCATTTTTGCAGTTTTTTGACGATTAAACCATTCATATGGGGTAATATGTATATGCTTCTTTTCTACATCTGTAATTGTTTTTTGAAACTTTTTACTTCTTTTAGACGCTAAAATTGATTATTATTTAACATTTGTATAAATAGCTCTTTATCTATTTGCATTTTTTCCATTGTGTTTCACAAAAAAAAAGAAACTGTACTATTTTTTATACTCTATTAATACAGTTCTTTTTTTGAAGTAAATACTTACTTTTCCTTTAAAACTACTAATTCATGTAAAGCCCTAGTTGACATTACATATTTAATTTTATTCATTTGTTTATGGTTTAAACCCTCATCAACTAAAATTATTCCATCAAATTCCAAGCCTTTAGCATAATAAGATGGTATTATCACCAATCCTCCTTTATATATACTGTCTTCTTTATCTATTAATTTTACATAAATTTTATCTTTTAATAAGTTATATACTTTTAAAGCTGCCGGTAAATTTTTGCATATAATTGCTATACTTTCACACTCTCGACCTTTAATTTCTTCTATATTAGATATAAGTAACTCTGTCATTTCTTCGCTATTAATATATTCTTCTTCTACCACCATTCTTCCTTCTCTAACCATAGGTACGATGCTAGTGTCTCCTAAATATTTATTTGCATATTGCATAATTCTAGCTGTAGATCTATAACTCTTTTTCAATTTAAAATATTCCACTTCTAATCCTTCTATAAATTCTCCCATATTACCCATAGGTATTTCTCCTTCTACAGGTATTAATCTTTGGTTAGCATCACCAACTATAGTCATAGAACTTGGATTTAGTAGTTCCTTTATAACTACAAATTGTAAATAACTATAATCTTGAGCCTCGTCTATAACTACATGTCTAACTTCTTTCTCATATTTAAAACCTTCTAATTTTATCTTTAAATAAAGTATTGGAGCTAAATCATCTATAGTAAGCTTCTTGTTCTCATTTATTTCATTATATATATCCATGCATTCTTTAGCATTTAACCAATTTAATGCCTTTTTAGTTATAATTACTTCCTTAATTATTTCTCTTATTTTTATTTTTCTTTTAAGTTCTAAAAAACTGCCTTCTAATTCTAATTGCTCTTTATTTAGCTTTTCAACAGCACGTTTGTATTCCAAATTTATTTCTCTTACTATTTCATCTCTTAAATCTCTTATTTTAGAAAAAATTATTCTTCTTATCTTTCTACTTCTTCTAAATAACGGCATATCTTTATAGTATTTACAAAACAGTTCTTTTATTTCCTCTTCTTTTAATACTATTTGTCCAGCTAATTTAACATCTCTTATTTTAAATAGTTCTCTGTTCATTTCTTCAACTAATGAATCTAACCTTGTTTTATATTCCAGCGATGTTTTATATTTAACTTCTTTTATAAATTCTTTATCACCACTAATTATTTTTTCCATATAAGTTCCTAAATCCATCAATTCATCTATGTCCAATAGTATACAAGCAAAATCCGTAAAAGTACTTTGCTTAACCCCCGTCTCTCCAAGACTAGGTAAAACCATAGATATATATTCCATAAAAACATTATTAGGTCCAAATATTATAACTTTATCTTGAAGATATTTTCTATAATTATAAAGTAAATAAGCAACTCTATGAAGAGCTATTGTAGTTTTTCCACTACCTGCTACACCATCTACCACTACAGTTTTTTCTTTAGACTGCCTTATAATTTCATCTTGTTCTTTTTGTATGGTCATTATTATGTCTTTTAATTTTTCTTCTGCATTTTTACTTAAAACCATTTGCAATATTTCATCTTTTATATCTATGGTGGAGTCAAACATCCCTACTAATTTTTCATGCTTTATAACATATTGTCTTTTATTAATTATATCCACAGGAACCTTTCCAGAAGGAGCAACGTACTGTGTTTCTCCTAATTTACCAGCATAAAATAACGAGGCTATAGGAGCTCTCCAATCCACCACCACTGGCTCATAATCTTCTTCTCTAGTGAATCCAAATCTACCAACATATATTTTGTCATCTTCGTTATATTCCTTATCTAAAAAATCCACTCTTCCGAAATATGGCGAAATTTGTAGTATGGACATTTCCTTTAATTTTTTATCTATATTTTTATAAGTCTCTTCTTGAACAAATCTTTCATGATCAAAATATTCTATCATTTTATCTTCATCATCTTTATATTCTTCTACAACCTTTTTTCTATAATTTAATAAGTTCTCTGTTATCTTATTTCTTTTATTTATATAATTTAATATTTCTTCTTTTATAGATTTAATAACATCTGCCAAATGTTGCTTTTCAATTTGCAAATCCATTTCATTTCTCATTGCTTTTTCGTCTTTTTCCACATTATCCTCTCCTTATACCTTTAATTCTAATACTTTTAGTGTAAAAATCTTATCTTATATCTAACTACCGTAATGTAATAATCCTATCTTTCATCAAATCAGTAGATAGCTGTGGCTACCACACCACTGGATAAATTATTCTAATACTCAAGTGGCGGCAATCACTTCTAATAAGTAAAAACTCCATTTGAGTATTAGAATTACTTAATACTATGTATAAGAACTGTACATAACTGGATAAATTTTAAAGTTTAATAATATATGTGCTAAAAAACATTTATAGAATAAAAATGCGACAAAGTCGCATTTTTATATGTTTATAACATTTTTCGTATATATTTTTATTCACTTATATTTTCCTGTTCATCTTTTTTTATTCCCTTATATTCATTAATTATTCCCATAAACTCTTCTCCCATTAAAGTTTCCTTTTCTAAAAGTACTGCTGCTATTTTTTCTAAAAGCTCTTTATTTTCAAGAAGAAGTTTCTTAGCCCTTTCATGGCTTTCTTTTATTATTTTTAAAGTTTCCTCATCTATAAGGGTTGCTGTTTCCTGGCTACAATTTTGAACTGGTTTTCCATCAAGATATCTATTGCTTGGCGATTCTAATCCCACCATGTCAAATTTTTCGCTCATACCATATACAGTTATCATATTTCTAGCAGTTTGAGTGGCTTTTTCTATATCATTAGACGCCCCTGTAGATACCATATTAAATTTTATTTCTTCAGCTGATCTACCTGCTAAAAGCACTGTTATTTCATCATACATTTCTTCTTTTGAAACTAAATATTTTTCTTCCTCTGGAAGCTGCATAGTATACCCTAAAGCTCCCATAGTTCTTGGAACTATAGTTATCTTATGCACTGGATCTGTATTTTTTAAGAGAGCTGCTACTAATGCATGACCAACTTCATGGAATGCTACAGCTTTCTTTTCTTTGTCTGATAAAATTCTGTCTTTCTTTTCTTTTCCTGCTATTATTATTTCAACAGCTTCTTGTAAATCTTCTTGAACTACTTCTTCTCTTCCATTTTTAACTGCTAAAAGAGCTGCTTCATTAACCATATTAGCTAGATCCGCTCCTACAGCTCCCGGAGTAGATTTAGCTACTTCATTTAAATCCACCTCTGAAGACATTTTAACATCTTTAGTATGCACTTTTAGAATAGCTTCTCTCCCCTTCAAATCTGGTCTATCTACAATAACCCTTCTATCAAATCTTCCTGGTCTTAAAAGAGCCTTATCTAATATCTCTGGCCTATTGGTAGCCGCTAATATTACTACTCCTTTTGATGAATCAAAGCCATCCATCTCAGTTAAAAGCTGATTTAGTGTTTGTTCTCTCTCATCATTAGTAGATATAGCATTATCTCTACTCTTTCCTATAGCATCAATTTCATCTATAAATATTATACAAGGAGCTTTTTCTTCTGCTTGCTTAAATAAATCTCTAACTCTAGCAGCTCCCATACCTACAAACATCTCAACAAATTCAGAACCTGACATAGAAAAGAAAGGAACTTTAGCTTCCCCAGCCACTGCCTTAGCAAGTAAAGTCTTTCCCGTTCCTGGAGGCCCTACTAATAGCGCTCCTTTAGGAAGTCTTGCACCTATTTTAGTATATTTTTCAGTATTATGAAGAAAATCTACTATTTCTATAAGAGACTCCTTAGCTTCGTCTTCTCCTGCTACATCTGAAAAATTAACTCCTGTTTCATCTTCTCCATATATCTTTGCATTATTCTTACCAAAAGACATAACTCCATTGCCCATCTTCTTGTCTAATCTTCCAAAAAGCATTTTTCCCATAAAGAAAATTAAAAACAACGGTCCTATCCACCACAATAAAAAATCTATTATAAAACTATTATTTTGAATTGGCGATGAAAATTTAACGTCTTTATTTTTATTAATAGTTTCCAAAAAGGTGTTTTCTAATGAGGAATTTGGTATTCTACCAGTATAAAGAACTTCTTTATTTATTCCACTATTTTTTTTAGGAACAACCATTATCCTGTCTGACTTTATTCTTACACTCTCTATTTTATTTTCATTAGCGAGCTTTAATAGCTTATCATACCCTATTTCTTGAACCCTTAAAGAATCTAAGATATAATTGCCAATAGTTATAAGTAATATTGCCCCTATTATATATCCAATTATATATTTCTTTTTCTTATCTATCATTTTCTCCTCCTCACACTATACCTTAAAAAAACGGCCTAAAACTATTCTACCTTTTACTCACTTTATTTTCAACTAATATTATGTACTATATATTTAGTTTTTTTAAATATTTTTTAAACAAGCTTTATAATAGAAAAAATGTAAAAATAAGAGCCTATTCCAATGGAATAGACTCTTATTTTTATTTGTATTATTTTGCTAATTCATATATAGAATGGGCATATATTTTAGCATTTAAAATTAAATCTTCTATTTCTATATATTCATTTGGTTGGTGATCAAGATCTGGTTTTCCTGGGAATATAGGTCCATATGCAACTATATTAGGCATTTCTTTTGCATAAGTACCTCCACCTATAGATATAAGCTTAGCTTCCTCACCAGTCTGTTCAGCGTAAACCTTTTGTAGTGATTTTATTAAAGAATGATTTGGATCAAAGTATAATGGTTCTTGATGACCAAAGTTTTCTACTCTAATTCCAGTGCCTTCTATTTTAGCATTAAATGGATTCATCATATCTTCTAGTTTACTAGTAACTGGATATCTTAAATTTAAAGTCATCATTGCTTTTTCTTCATTTATGTCTACTACTCCCACGTTAAATGAAAGTTTTCCTGATGCCTCATCTTCAAGACATACTCCAAAGGACTCTCCATGAGTCTCCATACCAACATTTTCATTCATAAATCTTACAAAATCTATTGCATCACATTTGTCAAATTCCAATGTTGAAAGAAATGCAAATAATTGCATTATAGCATTTTTCCCTAAGTGTGGTAAACTTCCATGAGCTGACATACCTATAGATTTAATTATTACGTTATTTCCATTAACTTCTACAGTCATTTCATATCCTGTTTTTTTAGAAAATTCTTCTACAGATTTAATTATAGCTTCAGTATCTTTAGTTACAAGTTCGGCACTACATTTATCTGGAACCATATTAGCAGCATTTCCACCTTTTATGCTCTTTATAACTATATCTCCTGTAGATTTATTTTTTAAATCTTTAACTATGTTGAATATAGTTATTCCCTTTTCTCCATTGATTATTGGATATTGAGCATCAGGGGTAAATCCAGCCGCTGGTGCTTTTTCTTTCTCTAAATAATGTTCAATTTCCTTGCTTCCTGTTTCTTCATTTGTTCCATAAATTATTCTTACTCTTTTATTTAATTTTAATCCTGCATCCTTTATAGCTTTTAATCCATAAAGCGCTGCCATTATAGGTCCTTTATCATCTAAAGTTCCTCTTGCATACATTTTTCCATCATGTATTTCAGCTGCATATGGAGGATACATCCAGCCATCTCCTTCTGGAACTACATCTAAATGTCCTAATACAGCTACATAATCTTCACCTTCACCATACTCAGCATATCCTACATAGTTATCTAAGTTAACTGTTTTAAATCCTAATTTATCACTTATTTTAAGTGCACAATCCAAAGCCTTTGCTGGTCCTTCTCCAAAAGGCATTCCTTCCTTAGCCTCTCCCTCAACACTTTTAATCTTAAGTAATTCTTGTGTTGATGCTATAAGTTCATCTTTCATTTGGTCAATTCTTTTATTGATTTCCACTTTATTACCCCCTATATATTTTAGTTTTTAAAATAAATCCATCCTTTTTTATTCAAATATCTTATATACATTATAAGCCTTTCATAAATAGGATGACAAGTTTCCTTGTAATCCTCTTCGCTTAAATTTTTATATTCTTTTTTAATTTCCGGGATATCTAGTAATATCTTACCTATATCATATATAGTATTATTTCCATCCATGGATTCCCACACTGCTGTTCCAAGTCTATCTAATTTAATGTCACTAACCGCAGGCTTTTTAACAAGCCATCTTAAGAACCGTTCGATAGTCTTGTCATGATAAAATATTAAATACACATTTCCATTTCTTTTTTCCCAATGTTTATGTTTTTTTATTGGTATATATAGTAAAAAGTTATCATTTAATTTTTTATCTTCATTAATACTATTATTGTTCTTCAATATTTATACCCTCTCTTATTATAACTTTAATTGATAATTTAAATTACTATCATTTAAAATGTAAAAGTAAAAATATAAAATTTTAAATAAAAACCCTTATTAATCTAATGTAGAGCTTGAACTTTATGTGCAAAAGTTGAGTTAGTAATCATTTACATTTTTCAGTTATGTAATAACATCAAATACGTAATTTTATTTTACATGTTCTAATATTATAAAGAGCATATTGACCACAAATATTATTATTTATAGTCAATAGCTCTTTTATTTACATTATTATATTATTTAGCAACCTCTTCTACTTTAGATGAGAATTTATATATCCATAATCCCAAAATTAAGAATGCAACTAGAGCTGTCCATGAACTTTCTGCAACAGCAGGCATAATCTTTGGTCCCACCATAATCTTTGATGCTATAGTAGTTCCTCCAATTTTTATAGCTGTTAACACTGCTATAACTATGCCTGTAAGAGCATCTCCTGCCACAAGTCCTGAAGAAAGAAGAATTCCTCTTTCTGTTTGGATTTTTCCTTGAGCTTCGTTATTTTCGAATTTTTTATCTACAAGAGTTCTTATTATTCCTCCAAACAATACTGCTGCACTTAAATGTATTGGAAGATATAATCCTAATGCCACTGGAAGTATTGGAAGACCTGCTAGTGCACAGAATATTCCTATTATAGCTCCAACAAATACTAGAGCCCATGGAAGCTGTGCTGTCATAACTCCCTTAACAACCATAGACATAAGCATAGCTTGTGGTGCTGGTATTGCTTTTGTTCCCATGCCATAAGTGGCATTTAACATTAACAATACTCCACCGGCTGCTGCAGATGCTATAACAACCCCTGCATACATACCCCATTCAACTCTTTTTGGAGTTCCACCTATTATATAAGTTGTTTTTAAACTTTGAGCAGCTCCACCAGCCACTGCTATTCCTATACAAACTATAGCACCTGCTGTAATAGCTACAAGCATTCCTGCATTTCCAGTATATCCAGTAGCCTTTAACACGGCTGTTACAAATAGCAATGTAGCAATAGTCATACCTGATACTGGATTATTTGAAACTCCTATTATACCAGCCATTCTAGCTGATACAACCGCAAAGAAGAATGAAAATAATACTACAAGTATAGATCCTATAATTCCTAATCTTAGCATTGGTAATAACCAACATAATAAGAATACTAGTACCGCACCACCTAATACCCAAGACATTGGTGTATCTATATCTGTTCTCTTAACATTTTTATTTTCATCTTGTGCTCCGCCTACTCCTGCCATAGCTGTTTTAAAGGATTTTATTATAGTAGGAAGTGATCTACCCAAACTTATAAATCCACCTGCTGCAACAGCACCAGCTCCTATATATCTAATATATTTACTCCATATTGCCCAAGCATCCATATTAGCTATTAATTCTGTTGATGGGAATAGCGGTGCTGCAAGCCCAGCTCCTACGTATTTTATTAGAGGTATAAGTCCAAACCAAGCCACTAGTGCTCCACCAAACATATATAAAGCTACTTCTATGCCAACTATATATCCAACACCAGCTATTGATGCCATAGCATTAAAACCAAATATTGTATTTTGCATTGGTGCTATAGTCCATTCTGGTGCTTCCTTCCATAAGGCTAAACCGCTAGATAAGAATTTAAATACTCCTCCACCTAGCAAACCAGTCATAACTGTCTTAAAGCCTGATCCACCTTCCATTCCTGTAACAAGAACTTCTGATGCCGCCATTCCTTCTGGGAACACTAATTCCCCATGTTGTTCTACAATCAAGTACTTTCTAAAAGGAACAACAAATAATATACCTAAAAGTCCTCCTATAGATGTACATACAACTATAGTTGTAAGACTTAATTTCATTCCCCACATTATAATTGCTGGAAGTGTAAATATAATACCACCAGCTATAGACTCTCCCATAGATGCTATAGACTGAATCATATTTGCTTCTAAAATATTATTTCTTTTGAAAACTATTTTTAGCATACCTGCACCCAAAATTGATGCTGGAATTCCCGCTGCTATTGTAAGTCCAACCTGCAATCCTAAATAAACATTGGCTGCAGCGAAAACGATTGCAAATATACAGCCTATTGCTATAGAAACTAAAGTTGTCTCTGGCATTGCTTCACTAGTAGGTACAAAAGGAACATAATCTTCGCCCTTTATTCCACCATAAGCAGTGTGAGAAAGTTTTCTCTTTTGTTCCATTTTTTTCTCCTCCCTTGTTAGGTAATTGTTTTCATCACTTTTAGAACTAATCATCAGTTTAAAATATTCTTAAAATTCCTAGTTCTTAAGCTATTTTATAATATCATAAACTCAATAAAATATTAACCTCGAAATAAGTCGATTATTCCAATTTTCACTTATTATTTTTAGTTTTTTCGTCATTTTTTTATTATTTTCTTTCATTTTAAAACATTTTTGTTTTTTTGTCTTTTTTATATTAATTATTTTTATTAATTATTTACTAAAATTAAAATTTTTCAAAAATAAAAAATCCTTTTAATTATACTTTTTTAAGCTTCATATTTTAGGTACATGAAAATAAATAACAAGTCAAAGATGCTGGTATATTTTGTGTCAGACAAGGAAGCAGGTTCCGCCGCTAGTAGAACTATCGGTGGGTTCTGCTGACGCAGTATGACGCAAAATAGACTAGCATACTGACTTGTTATTTATTTGAATGTGCCTTAATCACATTTATATTTATTTTGCATAAAGAAATAAAATTTATAGCAAGCACATTATTGGAAATAATACATAAATTGCATTTGGATCAATTATTTGAATATACAAATTATTCATTTAATTTTTTGACATTTCAAAAAATTAATAGTAAAATAAAATGGAAGTTATTCATATTTTGTAAGAGTTTTGTATAATTCTCTTTCAATTTTTAAATAAGGGGCTCCCCCCCTTTTTTTATATTATGGGGACTAATCTAAAGGAGCGATTTGATTGGATATAATAAATTTTTATGGAAATATAATTAAAAAAAATATAAAAAGTAACCCTAATTTATCTCTAAATTTAATTAAATTTGGATTAACTTTAGAAGAAAAAAGAACTCGCTTATCTCCTGATAAAAATTTACCTACTTCACTTCAGTACTTAAACACTATCTGTGTAAAATATATATTAGAACCACTAAAAAATCCAAATAGGTCTGCTTTTGTAAATTTATTTGCACCTACAGAAATTTTGCAAGCTATGAACATATATCCTTTGTTTGTAGAAGCTTTTTCTTCCTTTCTTTCTGGACTTCAATGTGAAGATGCTTTTATAAATATAGAAGAGACTAGTGGTCTAGGAGAAACTTTATGTAGCTATCATAAAGCGTTTTTAGGTGCAATTGAATCTGAAGTTTTACCTAAACCTCTATTTTCCACTGCTTCTTCCATAATATGCGATGCTAATATAAATACTTTTAGATATGCAGCTTCTAAATATAATATTCCATTTTACAGTATAGATATTCCTTATGAGTACTCTAAAGATGCTGAAGTATATGTAGTAGATCAGCTTCAGGAATTAATTCTATTTATGGAAGATTTATTAGGAAAACATTTCAATTATGAGTCACTTAAAGAAGTTATAGATAGAGAAAATAAAAGTAAACAACTTTTAAAAAAATATTATAATGAATTAAAATACAAATATTTCCCAAATACATTAACGATTGAGATGTACAAGCTTTTTGCATCCCATGTGTCTATAGGCAGAAGGGAAACTTTAAAATTTTATGAAATGCTTTTAAAAGACATAAAGAGCTTACCTAACTGTAATAAAAACACTAAAAGAATTTTGTGGATACACTTACTACCTTTTTATCACAAAACTTTAAGAGAATATTTTAATTTTAGTAATGATTATCAAATATTAACTTGTGATTTAAATTTTGATTATATGGAAGAAATGGATATATCAAACCCTTTAGCTTCTTTAAGTAAAAAAATGATTTATAATCAATACAATGGAATGTTTCAAAGAAAAATTGATAATATTTTAGAAATGTATAAGTGCTTAAATGCCGATGGAGTTATAAACTTTTGTCAATGGGGGTGCAAGCAATCCAGTGGAGGAGTTCAACTTATAAAAAGCGCTCTTACAAAAGAAAATATTCCTTTCATTTCTATAGATGGTGATGGAATAGATAGACGAAATAGCTCTTCAGGGCAAATAAAAACTAGACTAGAAGCCTTTTTAGAAATGTGGCAAAACTTTTAAAGGGGGTAATTTTTATGATAGGATATTTATGTAAATATACACCTATTCACATAATAGAAAGCTTTGGTGAAGACACATATAAAATAAATCCACATATACACACCTTTAATAAATCCAATTATTTAACCCATAACAATATGTGTTCTTATGCGAAAGCTGTAATAGAAGATTGTTATGAAAAAAATATAGATAAAATTGTTTTAGTTAATTGCTGCGACAGTATAAGAAGATTGTACGATATAATGAAAAACCATTCTTTATTTAAATTTGTATACTTAATTGATATGCCAAGAAAACTTAATAATAATTCTTATAAACTTTTAAATAACGAAATCATAAAATTCATATCTTCTCTAGAAAACTACTTTCATAAAAATTTTTCTATTGAATACTTTTTAAAAATTTTAGAAACTGAAGAAAATATAAATACTCAATGTGCTGAAAAACTTTCAAAGAATATCCTACTTTTAGCTGGAGCTAGATTGGAGAATTATCTGCTAGAGATTATTAAAAGTAACGGTTATTCAATTTATGATATAACCTGTACAAATAATCATCTAACTTTAAATAAAACATTAGCCTTAAAAGATATGTTAACTTCTTCGAAAGACTCAATAACCCTCTCACAAGAAACATTAATAATGAATTACTGTAAGGATATATTAAATCAATTTCCTTGTATGAGAATGTGCGATATAAATAAAAGATATAATTTAATAGAGAAAAATAAAGAAAATATTAAAGGAATAATATATCATACCATAAAATTTTGTGATTATTATTCCTTTGATTACACTTATTTAAAAAACAATATAGATATACCTATTTTAAAAATAGATACGGATTTTTTGATACAGAGTGAAGGTCAAATTAAAACAAGGTTAGAAGCTTTTGCCGAATCTCTTAAACTTAAAAGTATAAACCATGAATTAGGGAAAGTAGTAAATACTAAAAAACATACATTAAACATCAAAGAAAACATAGTAACCACTGCAAATCTCATAGCAAGTACTAAAGATTATAATACTTTTTTTGCAGGCATAGACAGTGGTTCTACTTCTACTAATGCAGTAATATTAGATTGCCAAGGAAATATAATTTCATATTCTGTAGTTAAGACTGGCCCTAAGAGTATGAATGGAGCAGAAAAAGCTTTAGAAGAAGCTTTACGTAAATGTAGCCTAGATAAGGAAACTTTAAAATACATTGTTTCTACAGGATACGGCAGAGACAACATTCCTTTTTCACAAGAAGCGATAACTGAAATAACTTGCCACGCTAAAGGTGTACATCATTTAAAAAAAGACGTTAGAACTGTTATAGATATAGGTGGTCAAGACAGTAAAGCAATAAAATTGGATTCAAATGGAAATGTAAAAGACTTTGCCATGAATGATAAATGTGCTGCAGGCACTGGAAGATTTTTGGAAAATATGTGTAAAGTACTAGACATACCTATAGAAGATATAGGCGACTATTACTTGAAATGGAATAAAGATATAACTATAACCAGCATGTGCACTGTATTTGCTGAATCTGAGGTAGTTTCGCTTATAGCAGAAAATCAGGAAACTGCAAATATAGTTCATGGACTATGTAAATCCGTATCCACTAGAGTTCTTTCCCTTGTAAACAGAGTCCAAAAATCTGGTGAAATAATGATGACTGGCGGTGTTGCTAAAAATATCGGAGTGGTAAAATCCTTAGAAGAACTAACTAACCAGAACATATTTGTTCCAGAGGAACCTCAAATAGTAGGAGCTCTAGGGGCTGCTCTTTTAGCTAAAGAAAAATTTTTATCAATGTCCAATCCAAGTATTGATACCCATTAAAAATCATTCTACACAGGATAAATATAGAAAAGTGGCAAAATAACTCATGCAAACAAGCATAGTTCCTTGCCACTATTCTATAGATATTTTATAGTAATTTCTTTAATTTATATTTTATTAAACTCTACAAAACTCCTAAAGGAGTTTTCTCCTTAATTTCCAATTTCAAATTGTAATTTTATAACTGCGAAAATTAAATTACTTATTTACATTTTACTATATTATTTTAATTTTCCTATTCTACTAAATGGAAATATAATAAAATGAGCCTTTCCCTTAATATCAGCTTTATCTATATACTTATTATTCCAATAACGAGCATCTAACGAATTTGCCCTATTATCTCCCATAAATAAATATTTGTCCTTAGGCACTTGAAAAGAAACGTTTGCCTTTCCACCTGGATTCTTTACATAAGCTTCTGCTTTTTTCTCACCATTTAAATATATAGTTCCATCTTCTCCTACGTCTATTTTATCTCCTGGTAGTCCTATAAGTCTCTTGATCAACATAACTTTAAGTTCCTTTGAGTAAAAAACTACTACGTCACCTCGTTGTAATTTTTCTCTATTATACACCTTAGTAACACCTATTTTATCTCCAGGTTTTATTGTAGGATACATAGATTCTGTAGGTACAGATATAAAGAAAAATACAAATTTATTTATAACAAAAGCCAGTATAAGTGCAGCTAAAACCGGTACAATCCACTCTTTAAAAAGTTTTTGCATAAAACAACCCCCTAATAAGCCAGTAATTTCCAGCATACAAATAAAATTCATATTATATGATAATACAAATCTAATTTAACTATATTTTATAAAATTAATTATAACATCATACAAAATATTATGCACTATAATTTCTAATATATTCCTAAAAGCAAACAAAACCTTATTTCACATAAAAAAAGTCTAAAAGCATATTATTTGCTTAAAGACCTTTAGTTTTTAATAAACATTATTGACTTTAATTCATATAAAAATTATCTGTTATTTGCATATTCAAATATGATTCTATTACCAATTATTTTAATAATCTTTTTAACATGCTTTCGAAAAATTCATATTCAAATTGTGGCATTTGCACCATGGTAATAAAATTCATAACAATAAAACTAGCCA
Source organism: Haloimpatiens massiliensis (assembly GCF_900184255.1). NCBI lineage: Bacteria > Bacillati > Bacillota > Clostridia > Eubacteriales > Clostridiaceae > Haloimpatiens > Haloimpatiens massiliensis. Next base: position 155,609 of record NZ_LT854636.1, read on the forward strand.
TTTTCTTCGTATCTAATAGTTCATTATTATAAATTTTGTTATCATTTAATTGTTCCTTAAGCATCTCTTGTATAACTAATATTAATTTATCTATATAAATATTCTCTCTTTTTAAACCGCTTTCAATATAATCTGGAGTTGAATAAATATCACTTTTTAACCACACATCTTTAAATCTCTTTATAAATTTAGAAAGTGAATTGAATATGCTTTTAAGTTTTTGGTAGAACCCTTCCTGTGATTGCAATATAGTTTCAATATCAAAAAAATACTCTTTCCAAAAGTTTGTCATCATCTCTACCACAAGATCTTTTTTGGTAGGAAAATAATTGTATATAGTTCCAACAGCAATATCACATTCCTTAGCAACCCTTCTAATGCTCAAATTAGAATACCCTTCATTATATAGTATGTCGCTAGCTGTATCTAAAATCACTTCTCTTAGATTTTTAATTATTCTAGCCAAATTTGCTCACCTCGAACTTTCAAATGAACCATCCTCTTTTCAACTTTATCACAAACAATCTTTATTACTAATATTTTTTAGTTTAACAAAACTTCATCTAACTAATTAGTTATTTATTAGATATTATTTGTTTCTACAAGATTTTACTTCACAGAATCTAAAGTTTTAATATACCTTTTAATATACTTATAGCACCAAATGAAATAATTACCATACCTATTATCTTCTCTATAAATAAAACATTTTTAGGTTTAACGTTTTTCTTTGAAGATTTTATAAAAGTAGTAGTAATTAACCATAAAATACATGAACCTATAAAAATATTGATAATAAATAGCATATTTTTTACTATTCCATTTGCTCTAAAGTCTATACCCATCTTTGCAAATATAACTATAAATACTAAAAATGTCATAGGGTTAGAAAGTCCCATAACAAAATGAGTAAAAGCTGGATGAATCACCTCTTCATCTGATAATACTCTATTTTTATTTTTCTGTTTTCTATTTTTTTCTCCATTTTTATTTTTTTCTCGTTTTTTAAGTTTCATTACAATGCATGTACCAACTATTAAAAACAGCACTCCAGTTATACAATTAATTAAACATTTATGCCTTTGTAAAAAAAGTTCAATACATCCCATTCCTAACACCGCACTGGTTGAGTAAATCATATCTGATGCTGCTGCACCCACACCTGATAAAAATCCCATTTTCCTACCTTTACTCATTGTTCTTTGTACGGCTAAAAGTCCCAAAGGGCCTACTGGTATTGCAACAAACATACCAATTGCTAATGCTTTCAATATAAGTATCATGAAATTTCAACCCCATTCCATCCTTAGCACTTTAATTCTTCATTACATTTAAAAATTATATCATACTTTTAGGTTTTTCAAAATAGAATTAGACCTTTCTACTAAGTCAAACGCATCTTTATATTACATTAATTTCAATATAAAGATGCGTTTTTATAACTATATTCCAAGGTAATGTAGAGAATATGCGTAAAACAAAAGGGCTCATATTTGGATAATATATCCTTTATATTAGAGTATTAAAGTAATGAAAATTTTATGCTCTAAGTTTGAAGTACAGCAAGTTCCCTAAATTTACAAAGGGAATAGTCATAAAACTTATAATATGACTCGCATAAATAATTAAAATTTTTTCTATCCTCTCTACGTCTTCTACAGCCACCTCTACAAACTACATTGTACTTACAACTATGACACTTATCAATGCTATTTATTGACCCTTTTATAAAGTCCATTGTCTTTTGTTTCTCTAGAATATCCTTAAAATTCTCTTTCAATATGTTACCTACTGAATATTTTTCATAAGTATAAAAATCACAAGGAAAAACACTTCCATCACTTTCAATTATATTTTGACAGGAACATATTCCTCTCATTTCACAGGCTTCATACTCATATCCCAGAAACAAGGATAAAATATTGTCAAAAAATCTAATACTTATATAATTATTGTTTTTAACATCCCTATACCACATATTAAAAAGTTCAATAAGAAATTCTCCGTACTTCTTGGGGGTTAATGGATTTCTGTTTGCAACCATCTCATTTTCCTCCAAAACATTTAAATATGGTATAAATTGAATATATCTAAAACCACTACTTTTATAAAACTCATAACATTCCTGAATTCTATTGCTTAACTCTTCTGTTACCACAGTTAGAATATTAAATTCTACATGATATTTTTTTAAAAATTCTATACCTCTCATAATCCTATGAAAAGTACCATTTCCCTTATAATTAACTCTATTTAAATCATTAACTTCTTCAATTCCATCTAGAGAAACACCCACCAGAAAATTATAATCTTTAAAAAAACTAGCCCACTCTTTATTTATTAATGTTCCATTTGTTTGAATGGTCAAATTAAATTTCGTTCCATTATTATTTTTTTCTATTTCGTCAACTAGATGCCTATAAAAATCTATTCCCACTAAAAGGGGCTCCCCACCTTGAAATCCGATAGTACAAATTCCTCCATTACAAAATTCCTTTGCTTTTTTAACTATTTCTCCAATAATTTCTTTACACATAAATCCATAATCTTTAACATTTCTATTATGCGAAATTGAATTATAAAAGCAATATTTACAATTTAAATTACATTTACTAGAGGATGGCTTTATCATCATACTTAAATTTCTTCTCACACTTCTCACCTCTTATGTATTAATAATATTAATCATTGATACCATATTATAAATGTTTAATAGTATCAATAAAATAACTACTACATTAAATACTACTAAAATTACATTACCACTAAATACTTTATTAAATCTGGAACCAATAATCCCACCTGAAATTCCACCAATAATCATAAAAGGAAGCATAGATAAATCTAAATTGCTAAAACCCGTAGTGAAAAAAATAGTTGTAATTTTAGAGCACTGCGAAAACAATATAGTAATAATAGAATTAACAGCAGCTTCCTTGGTATTCATTGAAAAGAAAATAGTAAAAATACAAACATTAATAGGTCCTCCCCCTATACTTAAAAAAGAAGCTATGATACCTAATAATAATCCTATTAAAACACAACCTATTAAATTTTCCAAATGATAACTTTTAAATTTATTTCTTTTATTCATATAAATATAAATATTTATAAGTAAAAATGCAAGAATCCCATTTTGTATAATTATCACAAAATTTTTATCCACAACACCTAATACAATTCTTAATATTTTTTCCCCTATTAATCCACCTAAAACAGACCCTATTCCAATAAGTACAGTTTTTTTATATTGAATTGCAACTTTATATTTAATTTGTTTTATTATAGAAACAACTGCCATTGAGAAAACCGTAATGGAGGACAATACACTTATTACACTTAAACTATAATTCCCCAATAAATCCAATACCGGTTTTATTATCACTCCACCTCCAAGTCCTGCCATAGCTCCAACTGTAGTTGATAATAATGAAATCAAAAAATAAATTCCTATCATCCTTTCCTCCTCTATCCTCATTAAAAAATGCTATAATTTAAGTGGAGCACTAAATTTTAGCACTCCACTTATACACTACCTTCCTAAACTTACATAATCATTCTCATCCTTTGAGCTTGCCAAATTACATTCTTTCTTATTTACTTTCCATTTTTTATTAATTGGGATTTCTCCCTTTAATATTATATCTTCCGTGTCTTTTAGATGCTTTTCTAATTTTTTTCTAAGTTTCTCTTTAATACCCTCATATTTAGGATTGTTAATAAGATTATTTCTTTCGCCAACATCATAATATAAATCAAATAGAGCTTCTTCAAATTTTATTTGTCCATCTAAATCATTATTTAAAAAATAATCCTTAGATAAAGATTCATCTATATTAGATTTATTAATTTTTAAATATTTTGTATCGTAATATCTTATGTACTTATATCTTTCTGTTCTTATGCAACGAATAGGTTCATAAGATGTGTGAAAAGTAACTTCTGCAAAAATTTCATTCCTTGTTTTTGCCTTTGTATCTTCAAATGATTTTGCAAAAGAAATACCTTCTAAATAATTTGGTTTATCAAGAGCTAATAAATCGCAAAGTGTTGGAAATACGTCTATATGTGATACTAAATTATCCACAACTTCACCCTTAGCTTTTGAATTTGGAACTCTAATAATTAAACTTACTGCTATACCACTATCAAAAAGAGTACATTTACTAAACGGATTAGCTAATCCGTGGTCTGTTGTAAATATTATTATTGTATCTTCATATAAACCATTTCTTTTTAAGCTTTCTATAATTTTTCCAAAACATTTATCAGTATTATTGGCGCTTGTCATGTAGCGAGCATGGTCTTTTCGAGTTTTAGCATTATTTGGCAATGGATATGGAGGTTGTACCATATTCTCATTAATTTCTTCATCTATAACATCTGGATATCTTCTATGAGTTGAATACATTCCATAGGATATAAAAAATGGTTTCTTTTTATCATAATTATTTATCCATTGATCCAAGTTATCTGCATTTTTTCCATCCCAAATTGTCAAGTCTTCTTGCCTATATTTACTATTATCACAAGTTAAATTTTCCTTGTATCCAATTATACTTGCCCCTTTTTCATGTTCTAAATACCATCCAGCTTCATGTTGAATTCCACATAAAACCGTATGAAAACCCTCACTATTTAAAAAATTTACTAAATGCTTACTATAATCTATAGAAAATCCACGCTGTGCCAATCCTAACATTCCATTTTGATGTGGATAGGTACTTGTAAGTAATGCTGCTCTTGAAGGCGAGCAAGTTGGTGATGCACAATAACTTTGTGTAAATACTGTTGCATCACTTGCAAACATTTTTATATTAGGTGTAGGAACATCATAGCCATAAGGAGATAATATTCTACCTGAATCATGTGTATGTATATATAAAATATTCATATCTTCCTCCTCTATTGAACCTGTACTATCTCATTTTCTCCACATTCTACTACTTGGTTTTCCTTTAGCAATTTAAAACTCGAATTATCCTGAGCTAGTATTATAACATCACAAGATGTTACTCTATCTCTTATGCCATCAAAATCTACTTCCATAAGCAATTCACCTTTTTTTACTTTTTTTCCTACTTTACAGAAAGACTTAAAACCTTCTCCTTTTAAATTCACTGTATCTAACCCTATATGAATGAGAATATTTAACCCCTCATCATTTTCTATTGCAATTGCATGAAGAGTTTTAAATATTAATGTTATTGTCCCATCTATAGGTGAAACCACCTTATTATCCATAGGTACAATAGCAAAACCATCACCTAAATCTCTATTAGCAATTCCTTCATCATCTACTTTATCTAAATTAATTAATTTTCCCTTAACTGGAGAAACAAATTTCATTTTATTCTTTTTAAATATGGAAAACATATTGCCTCCTATTCTAATGGCATATTGACATTTTATCTAACTATTTAGTGACTCTAAATACTCATCTACTTCTACCCGAACTATATTTACTGATGGTCCATAAATAACTTGAAGATTTTTTCCTCTTACTAATGTATTATGTGCTCCTGTTTTCTTTAACCCTTCAATATCTACCTCAGCTATTTTCTTAACAGTTACCCTAAGTCTTGTTGCACAATTGTCTATTTCCTCTATATTCTTTACTCCTCCTAATGCTTCAATAATGTCCTTAGCTTTTCCACTTACATACCCAGACCTTAATGAAGTTTCTTCATCTTCATTTTCTTCTTCACGTCCTGGAGTTTTAGCATCTAACTTAGTTATCAAGAATCTATAAATGAAATATGTAGCTATTGCAAACAAAACTGCTTCAACTATAAATAGTATTGGACTTGCAAATAATAATGCAAATGATATCGGTTCAGTAACTCCTGTAATAAAACAAGTTAATGCTATTGATAATATGAAACCCAAAACTCTCTTACGTTTTTTCTTATCTGGTATGGAATGATACATAGCAAGACATACTGCTGGTAATGTGAATAACATATGTATGTAACGTCCTGAATTATATAACGCAATATTTTTAAAGAAGTGCACTGTATTAGGATCTCCTAATTGTGCTAAGAATATATTTTGCCAACCTGCTATACTTTTTCCCGCAACTTCAGCTACTCCGCCTGCTGCAGTTGTCCAAAATGGTAAATAAAATACATGATGTAATCCACAAATATATAAAGTTCTTAGCATTAATCCATAAATAAATGCTCCAAATACTCCTAATTTAGAAGCCAATTCTCCAAAAGCTCCTATTAAATTACCTATCATCGGCCACACAAAGAACATAAGAACTCCAAATAAAGCACTAACCACCGCTGTAATAATTGGAACACTTCTAGATCCTCCAAAGAAGGCCAATATTTCTGGTAATTTTAGCTTATAGAATCTATTATGAACCCATGAAGTGTATAATCCTGCAAGAACACCACCAAAAACACTCATTTGAAGTGTCATTACACCAAACTGTAAGCCTTGTCCTAGAGACTTAGGATCAACTCCTTGTGCTGGTAATTGATTGGTAATTTTCAAAAGAACATTAATGGTTGTAATCAGTACAAAATATCCAACTACTGCTGCTAACCCTGCAGTACCTTTGTCATTTTTTGCAAGCCCTACCGCAATACCTACTGCAAATATCAATGGCAATGCGTCAAATACACTTTTTCCTATTGCATTTAGAATTTGTAAAAAAATCTGTAATCCTGGCGATGCAAGTATTGGATAAGCTTTAAGAACTGCTCCATTTGTTAATGCTGCGGAAATCCCTAAAAATAAACCTGCGACTGGTAAAATTGCAATGGGTAATAAAATAGACTTACCTAGTTTTTGTGCTACTCCAAATGACTTGTTAACTAGCGCATTTTCCTTAATACTCATATTAGTCCTCCTACCTCATAATGTTAGTGTAAAGTTTTTTTACACTATTTTTATAAAATTTCTTTATATATCAAGGGTTACAGAGTTTTTTAAATAAAAAAACAATGACCCCCTTTTTTATGCTATAATTGAATCGCCAAAACACAAAAATAACATGAAAGGATGTCATTGCTATGGATTCAATTATAACTTATTTAATTTCCTATAATCAATATCTTTTAAAAATAATTTATCAATTACTTATGTTTATTTGTAAATACATTCCTCTTAAGCAGTGGGCTTTTGAGGATTCACATAGTCCCGAATATCAAAAATTCAAAGTGGATAAACTACCTAAAATTGTTCGTTTTGAAAAGGTAGACTATCAACTTCTTTTAGCTTACTATAAACATAAATATAATAAACTAACCAAACCTGTTCAGAGACGTAATGGGAAGTCCGTCCCTGAAAATATCCTATGTCCTAAATGCGGTGCCCCTCACCAGTATATCTACGATAATAATGGCTCTAGAGGTCAATACCAGTGCAAGGTTTGTGGTCAAAATTTTAATGAAAGTAACCACACTACTAAACCTATAGTATTTAGTTGTCCTTATTGCGGACAAACTCTTTCTTCAAAGAAAGATCGTAAGCATTTTAGAATACATAAATGTGTTAATCCTAAGTGTTCCTACTACCGCAAGAACTTAGACAAACTGCCTAAAGACTTAAGTGACGCTGATAAACACAAGTACAAGCTCCACTACATCTATCGTGAGTTCACCATAGATTTCTTCAAAATGGACTTACATGAACTTCCTTCTAGAGCAATTAACTTTAAGTATAAGAAGTTCAATGCCCACATTATGGGGCTTTGCCTTACTTATCACGTTAATCTTAAGCTATCTACTAGGCAGACAGCACATGCCTTGGAGGAAGTACATGGTATAAAGATTTCACATACAATGATTGCTAATTATGCTATGACTGCTGCCGCAGTTATAAAGCCATTTGTAGATACTTTTGACTATAATCCTTCTAACATCCTTTCTGCTGATGAAACATACATTAAGGTAAAAGGCATAAAGCATTATGTTTGGATTATCATGGATGCTTGTAAAAAGTCTATTCTTGGCTACCAAGTATCCGATACTCGTGCTGTAGGTCCATGTATCCTCGCTATGCGTATGGCTTTTGAGAAGTTTAAAAACTTCCCTAATAAAGCCTTAAAATTCATTGCAGATGGCTATAGTGCCTACCCTCTTGCAAGTCAGCAGTGTAAACTCGTTAATGGCTGGGACTTTGATGTTACTCAAGTTATCGGACTCACCAATAATGATGCTGTATCCACCGAATTTCGTTGGGTAAAGCAAGTAGTAGAACGGCTTAACCGCACCTTCAAGTCTTCTTATCGCGTTACCTGCGGTTATGGAAGCGAGAATGGTGCACTTTATGGCGTTTCCCTTTGGGTTGCCTATTATAACTTTCTACGTCCTCATCCTTATAACTACTGGAAGCCACTAAATGAGATAGATATTTTAACTAATGCGGGCAATATGCCTGCTAAGTGGCAATTACTTATTTACCTTGGTCAACAAACAATATTAAAGATGCAAACTGAAAATTCTGCTTAATTTAGTTGTAAAGTAAATATGGGATATTTATTAACCACTACGTGAATAACTCAATGTAGAGATTACTAATATCAAAAATTTTCCTTCACTCAAAAGGATTTTTTGTCATGCCTAAAATTCGTTATTTCATCTTCAAATCACAAAGTATTTTATTATTCTGCGCCCTTCGGGCAAAACATTTTTAAACTTAGCTTTTTCATATTTCACTTTACACTATCTCATAATTTATTTTAATTAATATTTAATTAATTACTTTTTTTTACCCATATAGGTGATGACCATGCCACGGAACCATCTGTTCCATAGACCTTAACTAAATAAAAAGCATCCTCATGAAAATCTAATTTTATTCTTTTATCTATTTTATAAGCTATTTGAGGCTTACCCTTCATAATTCTAACCTTATAGGCATTATGATAAAATGGATCGTTTCTATAATATTCTTCAAAATTAAATCTTTCTTTAGCTAAAGCCTTCGCTTCCTTTAAAAAAACTATAAGATCTGTGTTTTTTAATAATTCACTTATCTTTTTAATAAATACTTGTCCATCTATTTCAAATGTTATTTCTGAGTTTAAATTTGCCTCTATTTCAAATACAAAACCCTCTGTTGTTACAGGAGATGGTCCCATCCACTTTCCTGATTGCGTTGTTTTTCTTGTAGTAAGCCCAAACTCACAAGAGGAATCGTCAATTTTATTTATCCATTGCCCTCTTGAAGACCAACATTTTTCTATAGATTTGATTTTACCTTCTGTTTTTAATTTTCCACTCCATTTTTTTTCTTTCATATCTGGATAAATCTTAAGGTCTGGCCCCCAGCCAAATTCTATTTTAAATTTAAAGGTTATTTTTTCCTGAAGCTTTTTTTCTATCCAATTTTCACTGTGGCTATATGTATAATATGGATTTCCATTTTTATAAATCACTATTCGGTCTATTGCCTCTTGAGTTTCTACTGCAATATGGTGCTCTAAAAACTTGTCACTAGTTTGAATTTCACTACCCATAACGTTTTCATTAATTTCATAAAGTAATTTTACTCTTCCACTTGTCATTCCATACACTCTTTTATTTAATAGTGCTTCCCATATTTTTTCTGGATTATTCTCTTCTGCTAAAACTCCAGCAAAACCATGTCCATATTGTGCAGCGACAACATGATTATCTCCTGAAGCAATTATTCCAATTTTATGTCCTTTTTTTAATCCATCAAATACTGATGTTCCACCTGTTCGTGGCCCCATATGTATATGTCTTGACATATGAATATCTGTATCTCCACTTTCTGAACTTCCATGGGAAGAAAAAATTTCAGCAAATGGTGAAAATTCTTCTATATTTGTTTCCCAGTTTTTTCCACGATTATATAAACAATATGCCAAATGATGAGGTATTGCTATGGCATCATAGCACTTTAACTTATTGTATAATTGCTCATACCTCATTGGATTTACCAATGGACCAGTTGTTTTAAAAAATACATTATGGTCTCCATCTAATCCAGCACCCTGCCATTCATATCCATTAAAAATAGGGAATTGTTTATTTTCTTCATTTTTATTTTTTACAAAAGTATTTATTTTTTCCCAATCCTCTTGAACTATTTCCATTGGATGTATATCTTCTAATGGAATTCCACATTTATCCTTTCTAACATAGTATGGATAATATGCAATTGGCCAAAAATCTAGCATTTCTTTTGCCTGCTCGTACCACTCGTCCAATTGATCCATTTGATCATGGTGTATATTAGAGTGAAAATCCGTAAATAAATATTTATATTTCATACTAACCTCCTTTTTTATTTATTGTTTTAATTATAAACACCTTATTTTTAAATGTAAATACATTTATTAATTCAATTATAAATACCTTATTTTTAAATGTCAATACATTTATTTTATTATATCTATGTCTACTACATTTTTAACACTCTTCCGTGGTTACCACTATTATTAATAATACTCTATTTAATTTCAAAGTAATACCGCCACCTACGTCCTTATTACAATGTTAATATCATATAGACTTATTGGTAACTATATAGCATTTTCTAAAATATTCATATAATCACAAATTCACTAAATGTATTTACATTTAGTGAATTTGTGATTATATTTGCAATGAGTTTTAAATATATTATATAATACTTATATAAGTACATACTTAGCGAGGTGAATTTAATGAATGCTAGAGCACCAAAGATTGCACAATACAAACAAATACAAAATGATATTTTAGATAAAATTTCTACAGGTTATTATAAACAAAATGATACCATTCCAACTGAATTAGAACTTGCTAAAACCTATAATGTTTCAAGAGTAACTGTACGAAGAGCCACTGATAATTTAGTCGCTCAAGGGATATTACTTAGAACCCCCGGAGTTGGCACCTTTGTAAATCACAATCCAACTACACAAAAAATTGCAACATTAAAAGGTTTTACTCAAGAAATGCTCGAGTTAGGAATTAAACCATCCACAAAAGTGCATAATTTTTCTTTAAAAAAAGCTGATGATAAGATAGCTCGTAAACTTAACATTAACACTGATGATATGATTTATTATATTGAAAGAATCAGATATGGCAATGATGAACCCTTTGTTTTTGAAAAAACCTATATGTCTGTAAAATCTAATCCCGATATCTCAATAAAAATATTGGAAGGATCTAAATATGATTATATGGAAAAAGTTAAAAACATGAAAATTGACTATAGCTATCACAATACTTGTCCTATCCTTCCACCTAAAGAAATTGCAGAATTATTCAATATTGATAATCAAACGCCTATTATCAAAATAGCAAATACTACTTTTTTCGAAGATGGCTCAATATTAGATTATACAGAACTGTTTTTTAATTCTCCTAAATATCAATTAAATTATATTAGATCTAGATAAAAGTTAAAGATAAGTCATTCTATTATCAAGACCTAAATTATAAAGATTTTTGGTTACTACTAAACCTCTATAAAAATCCTTTTGTAACCAAAAAAGATTTTTAGATTTTCCGTAGAATATAAATAATAAATATAGTAATTAAACAGAGATTTAGGTATTAAATCTCTGTTTAATTATATAAATCATTAACAAAAAGTAATAAGTATGATACTATATTCTATATATGTTTAATTAAATAAAATTTCAAAATGCACCAACATTTATGTTAAAAATTTATTAAAAAGGCAGGATTTTACAATGCGTTGGATTGAAGTAAAAAAGAGTAAGAATATAAATGGCAACGTGTCAATACCAGGATCAAAGAATAGTTCACTACCAATATTAACTGCATGTTGTTTAGCAAATGAACCTGTTATCTTGAAAAATATACCCAATATATCAGATGTTAAAGTTGTATACCATATATTAAAAGGCATGGGAGCTAAAATATCTGAACAAAATAATACTTGCACAATAGATACAACTAAAATTTACAGTGCAATCATAGATCCACAAAAATCTTCATCTTATAGAGCATCATACTATTTTATTGGAGCCATGTTAGCAAAACATAAAAAAGTTTCACTAGGATATCCAGGTGGAGATAATTTTGGAACTAGACCCATTGATCAGCATATAAAGGGCCTAGAGGCATTAGGTGCTAAATTTACATTTTATGATGATTACTATGTAGTAGAGGCAAGCCAACTTACTGGTGCTGATATTTATTTCGATGTTATAACAAGTGGAGCTACTATAAATGTGTTAATGGCAGCTGTTTTAGCTGAAGGCAGAACAATATTAAGAAACTCTGCCAAAGACCCTGAAGTAGTGGACTTAGCCATGTTTTTAAATGAAATGGGTGCATGCATTAAAGGTGCTGGAACTGATACAATTGTTATAGACGGAGTAAAAAAACTATACGGCACACAACATACTATTATTCCAGATAGGTTAATTGCAGGAAGCCTACTTATGAGTGTTGGTATTACTGGTGGCAGCATCAGTGTAAATAATGTTATTCCAACTCACTTACTTCCATGCATTGCAAAGCTAGAGGAAGCTGGTATTTCTATAGATGTTAAAGAAAACTCTATTACAGCAAATTCAAAGGGTAATATTACCGGAGTTCATATAAAAACAGCTATGTATCCAGGATTTGCAACAGATTTACAACAGCCAATTACAGCTTTATTAATTGGCGCTGATAGCCATAGTATAGTTGTGGATAACATATATCCTAATAGATTTAAGCACTGTATAGAACTAAACAAAATGGGCGCAGATATAATTATGAAAGATGGAAGTGTAGTAATACCAGGTAGAAAAAGCTTAAAAGGTACCTCCGTTTATGCATCAGATGTAAGAGCTGGTATATGCCTTATATTGGCAGCTTTAGGTGCTGAAGGTACTACTCAAATTTTAGGAATAGAACATATTGAAAGAGGATATGAAAACATCGTAGAGGTTTTTAAAAGTTTAGGAGCTAATATTGAAATCCGTGAAGAAATCATCGAAAATGATGAAGATATAGTTTCAATAGTTAATGTATTTTAAACTTTAAGTCCATTCTATGTTTTTTGTTGATAATTTTCAATAATTAATAGAGTAATAAGTAAGTTAAAATATTCTAATGATAAGACTAAGTAGACCTCTCCAATCACAAAAATATGAGGTTTTATGGACTAATTTATAAAAACAGCTATTATTAAATGTAAACACTTTTACATTTAATAATAGCTGTTTTTTATATTATATACAGCATGTTATTATCTTTTTATCTATATTTCTTATCTGCAAACTGTTCCTCAGTAAATTTTTCTTTGGTATATTCCTTTATTTGGCATATATTTTGCAATAATTTCATTTTAGTAATCAAAGATTAATATGAATTTATAAAATATTTTATATTTGTAATTTTTGTATTGACATACATCTTAAGTAGTTATATAATGTGATTTCGTGGTTAAATTTTATGTACATTTATTTACTTTATTTCATTTATTTTATTCACTCATCCACTTTATTTTACTTCACTTTACTTTATTTAGCTCTAAATATATTATACATTTCTTTTAAAGGAGGAATACTATGATAGAAGTTGAAGCATTAAGTAAAAGTTTTAAGGTTGTAAAGAGAGAAGCTGGCATTGGTGCCGCAGTGAAATCCTTATTCAAACCTAAATATTCCACAGTTCAAGCCTTAAAAGATGTTTCATTTAAAATTAATGAAGGTGAAATTGTGGGCTACATTGGCCCTAACGGAGCTGGTAAATCTACTACTATTAAAATTATCAGCGGTATTTTAGTCCCTGACAGTGGAAAATGTGATATTCTTGGATACACTCCATGGAAAAACAGAGTAAACCATGTTAAAAACATAGGTGTGGTATTTGGTCAACGTTCTCAACTTTGGTGGGACGTACCCGTAATTGATTCATATAATTTATTAAAAGATATTTACAAAGTTCCTAATAAAGAATTTAAAGATAATCTAGAATTACTAACATCTACTTTAAACTTATCCACATTACTTTCAACTCCTGTACGTCAATTAAGTCTTGGGCAAAGAATGAGATGCGAAATTGGCGCTTCCTTGCTTCATAGTCCAAAAATATTATTTTTAGATGAACCAACCATAGGCCTTGATGCCGTTTCCAAAGTAGCCGTTAGAAATTTCGTAAAAACTATAAATAAAGAAAAAAAAGTAACTGTTATATTAACAACTCATGACATGAACGATATTGAAGCTTTAGCAGAGAGAATCATACTAATCGGTAAAGGAAAACTCTTGTTAGATGGCACACTTACTGAATTAAAAAATAAATTTGCCACTCATAAAATATTAAAGGTTGATTTTACTGAGAATCATGAGAATATACATATTGACGGTACAAATATTATTTCTATCTCTAAAGAAAGTATTACTCTATCCGTAGACTTAGAAAAAATAAAGGTATCAGAAGTCATAGGGCTACTATCAAATAAATTAGATATCATTGATGTTTCTGTAGAAAATCGCCCAATTGATGAAATAATAGTAGACTTATATAAGGAGTATCAGATATGAATACTTACTATTCAAATAAAAGAGCTCATGATTCAAATATAAAAGCCTATTACTCACTATTTAAGATGCGATTACTTAAAGGCCTACAGTATAGAGTAGCAGCTTTGGCTGGAGTTTCAACCCAATTTTTTTGGGGATTTATGTATATCATGATTTTTGAAGCTTTTTATAAAAGTACCTCATCCACTCAGCCTATATCATTTAGGGAATTAATACAAGTTATTTGGCTTCAACAAAGTTTCCTCGTATTTATAATGCTCTGGTATAGGGATAATGAACTTTTAGACCTTATAACTAGCGGCAATATAGCTTATGAACTTTGTAGGCCCATTGATTTATATAAATTTTGGTACTCAAAACTTATTGCCCAAAGATTATCAGGTGCCCTACTACGCTGCTTTCCCATAATGATTATAGCAGTTTTTTTACCTTATCCTTATAATTTTTCTCTACCACCAAGTTTTACATCTTTTATATTATTTTTAATTACTTTGAGCCTAGGCTTAATTTTAATTGTTGCAATTTCTATGCTAATTTATATTTCAATTTTTTATACCATGTCTTCTACAGGATCCTTATTAATTTTTGGTGTATTGGGAGAATTCTTATCTGGACTAGTGATTCCAGTACCTCTAATGCCAAAAGCGCTACAAAAGATAGTATATTTGCTACCTTTTAGATATACTTCTGACTTACCCTTTAGAATATATGCTGGAAACATCGGCATAAAAGAAGCCTTAATTAGCATTGGTGTACAAGTTATTTGGATAGCTATCATAATTATATTAGGTAAATTATGGATAAGAAAAGCTTTGAAAAGAATAATCGTCCAAGGAGGGTAAAATATGAAATTATATTTTAAATACATGAGTATACTTTTAAAAAGTCAAATGGAGTATAGAACTTCCTTCATTCTACTCTCCATTGGACAGTTTTTTGTACCTTTTGTTGTTTTTATATCTATGGTTTTGCTTTTTCAAAGATTCCCAAACATAGGAGGGTGGTCCCTTTATGAAGTTGCTTTATGCTACTCTGTAATTCACCTGGCATTTTCATTAAGTGAATGTTTTGCTAGGGGATTTGATTCATTTTCCTCTCTAATTATTAATGGTGATTTCGATAGAATTTTAGTTAGACCTCGCAGTGCAATGCTTCAAGTACTTGGTTCAAAATTTGAATTCACAAGGATAGGTAGGTTAGCTCAAAGCCTTATAGTATTGATTTTTTCATTGGCACACCTTAATATATACTGGAGTCCTTATAAAATAATCACTCTAATATTAATGGTTCTAAGTGGAATATTCATATTTACAGGCATATTCATGCTTGGTGCTACCTTGTGTTTTTGGACTGTTGAAGGCTTGGAAGTAATAAACATTTTTACAGACGGTGGCAGAGAAATGGCACAATATCCTTTAAGCATTTATAAGGATTGGGTTCGCAAATTCTTTACCTTTGTCATTCCCTTTGGTACAGTAAACTATCTACCTCTAATGTTCATTTTGGATAAAGTTCAAGGAAATAACGTTTTGTACATGCTAACCCCTTTGTTTGGCATAATGTTTATAATTCCCTGCATACTAATATGGAGTTTTGGTGTTAAGCATTATAAATCCACAGGTTCATAAATAGCACTTAGGAACTATTAATAATAAGCAACTACATCCATATTAGATACACCACGACCTAATAATAAGCATATAGTAATTATGGTAAACAATAAAATAAGAGGTAATATAAATTATGCTAAATGTTCCTTACTGCTATAATTGTCCTTGCTCTTTCATGTTTCCTTATTATTTCATGTGTCCTTATTATTCCATGTGCCATGAACGTTATAACAAAAAAATAACTTTACAATATGATTTTTCTACACACAATATTAATAAACAAAATACTTTATTAAAAAATGCTTCAAAAGATTACTTTACAAAAGTTAATTTGCAAAATCAAACTATTAATCCAGAAACATTTAAAATATCCTATCCATTTCTAAAAAATTATGAACCTGATGAAATAAAAGATATAATTAATGATGAAATAACTAATAAGGTTTTAGATTTATTTAAAAATCAGGTTCTTATACCAGAAAAAATAGATTTTGCAGAAATTATAAGTTTTTATGAAGTGCCTTTAAATGATAAAGGACTTCTGAGTATTTTATTTGGAATATATACCTATGTAGAAAAAGCTGCTCATGGATTTACTAAATATGCATCCATAACCATAGATATTAAAACGGGAAAAATATATGATTTTGGTGAATTATTCAATCCTAAATTTTTCTATAAACCACTTTTAGATGAGTTAGCTAAAGAATATATAATTAAAAACAATGTACCACTACTTACTGAATATAATGGAGTACAACCAAACCAAGAGTTTTACTTAACTCCAACCTCTCTAGTAATGTACTATCAAGTTTATGAATATACACCTTATGCATACGGATTGTTTAAAATAGAAATTCCTTATGAAAAAATTAAAACTATACTATCTCCTGCAAGCCCTATACAAAGACTTTTATAAAATTTAGTAATACAAATAGCAAGAGGTCTATAAAATCACAAAACCTCTTGCTACATTAAATCAAAACTATTTAATTTTAAACTACTCATTTACTTCTATTATAAATATATACTATTACAGCCATTATAGTTATTATACTTCCTCCTACTATACTTAAAAAATCTGGAATTTCACTCCAAATAAAAAATCCAATTATGGAAGAGAACACTATATTCGTATAATTATATATGGCAACTTCTGATGCTGGTGCATATTTGTAAGCATAAGTTAATGAGAATTGTGCTATAGCTGCAAATACTCCTGTTAATATTAAGTATAAAAATTGAACCTTGCTTACAGGTACAAAATTCATTATTACAAATGGTATAGTTCCTAATACGGAAACTAAAGAAAAATAAAAAACTATAGTAGATGGATTTTCCCTATTCTTTAAAAACCTTACTAATGTATATGCTGCTCCTGCAAAAGCTGCTGACAAAAAACCAGCCGCCGCTGGTATTGCACTTAAATTCCACTGTGGTTTTATAACTAGTAATGCTCCTATAAAAACTATTATTATAGATACTATTTTCATTGAAGTTAATTCTTCTTTTAAAAATATAATAGCGAATAAAGTTATAAAAAAAGGTGATAGTTTGTTTAACATAGACGAATCTGCTAAGCATAATTTGCTTATGGAGTAAAAATAAAGAATTACTCCTGCAAGTCCTAATAAGGATCGAGCTAATAAATATTTCTGATTTTCTTTCTTTCCAAATACCGGTGCATGATTCTTTTTCAAAACTACAAAAGCAACTAGTAAACTAACTAAATTTCTAAATATAACCTTCTCCATAACAGGAATATCTCCAGATAGTTTAACCATAGCCGCCATAAATGCAAATGATAATGATGATAACAGCATATACATTACTGCTTTTGACTTGTTATTCATGTAACCACTCCTCTTAGCCTGTGATGATTTATATTATAATACAAAAGAAGCAAAGGAAGAAAAAAAAATCATTTTACACTTTTGGACATTTGTAAGAGCACTTTATTATCCCCAGCTAACATGATTAGATCACCTTCTTTTAGTACTGTAGCGCCACTAGGTGTTATTAACTTTCCATTTCTTTTTATAACAACAATTAATATATTACTTGGAAGCTCTAAATCCATTATAGCTTTTCCTGCCATGTGACTAGATCTTAAAATTTCCATTTCCAATAATTCTGATTGTATCTCTCCTGAATAATCTGTAAAGGTCTTAAGTATTGTTTCTTCTTGCCCTACTAAATTAAGTTTCTTTGCAATAGGTATGAAAAATGTTCCTTGAATTATAATTGAAACTAAAGCTACAAAGAACACAATGTTGAATATCTCATCTGCCACAGGAATTCCAGCAGTTAAAGGATAGGTTGCAAAAACAATAGAAGCGGCTCCACGAAATCCAACCCATGAAACAAGAATCTGTTCCTTGATCGGTCTTTTAAAAAATATTAAAACACAAAATACTGCCAATGGGCGCGCTACAAAAATTATAAAAAGCGCAGTGCCTATACCCATCAAGGCTACGCTTGGTAGTTTTGATGGAAATACTAGTAATCCCAAAGTGAAAAATAAGAAAATTTGCATAAGCCAAGATAAGCCATCAAAATAATGAACTAAACTATTCTTATGTACAAGTTTACCATTTCCTAAAATCAAACCTGTTATATAAACGGATAAAAAACCATTTCCTCTAAATAAATTAGCACTGGAATAAGCTAATAAAACTATTCCAATTACCAAAATCGAATAGAGTCCGTCAATGTCTAATTTTATATGATTAACAAGCCAACTACCTGCTTTGCCCACAAGAATTCCCATCATTAATCCCACTAAAATTTGCGTTAAAAGGAGAAATCCTATGCTCTGTACATCACCAACAATTAGTCCCACAAAAATAGTAGTTAGCATATATGCCATTGGATCATTAGATCCACTTTCCATTTCAAGCATTGATGCCAAGTTATTTTTAAGATTGAGCTTTTTTGAACGAAGTATAGAAAACACTGATGCAGCATCCGTAGATGAAATAATTGAGCCTAATAACATACTCTCTAAAAAACTAAACTTAAGAACAAAATACGCAAAAATTCCTATTAAAAATGCTGTAAGTGCTACACCTACTGTAGTAAGAACTGCCGAAGCAAAGGCAACTGGCTTTGCCGTTTTCCAACTTGTACCTAAGCCTCCATAAAACATGATAAATATTAAACCAACATTACATATGTTTTTTGCTAACTCTGAATTATCAAAATAAATTCCTCCAAGTCCATCTGACCCCATTAGCATACCTATGGTAAGAAATACAATCAACGTAGGTATACCAAACTTATACAATACTTTACTAGAAAGTGCACAAATAATGAAAATTATTGCTGCTAAAAATAAAATATCCATTTAATCCCTCCAATAAAAATGCGCCCTCAGGGTGATTATTATGTAGCAACCATACTATTTAAAGGTTACTATCTTACCAAACATTTGTCAAATATGAATAAATGTTCATTTTTTCTCCTCTTGCAAATCCTACTAAAGTTATATTTAACTTCCTTGCCAATTCAACAGAAAGGCTGGTAGGAGCAGATCTAGAAATTAATGCTGGAATACCCCTCTTAGCTATTTTTATCAGCATTTCAGATGATATCCTTCCTGATGATAAAACTAATTTATCTGATAAATCTATATTATCCATTAAAGCCTTTCCAAGTAGCTTATCTAAAGCATTATGCCTTCCAATATCTTCTTCAAACATTATTATTCTGGACTTATTACACAAAGCACAGCTGTGTACTCCACCAGTATCCAAGAATAATTGTGACTTATTATTAAATTCTTTTACCAAAGATTTTATTTCCTCAATTTTTATATCCAGTGGCTTCTCTATCTTCTTAGATTTAAAGGAATCTAGGACATTACAAAAAGAAGTTCCCTTACACCCACCAGAAGTTATAGTTCTTTTTCCTTGAAGCTTTTCAGTTAGTGATTTTGTCTCATTTAAATATACATAAGCAACACCTTTTTTTTCATCTAGCTGAACTTTTTCTACATTGGAAATATTATTAATAAATCCTTCAGAATATAAAAATCCTAGTGTTAACTCTTTAAGAGATTTGGGACTACATAAAAGGGTTATAACTTCTTGATCATTCAAATATATAGTAAAGGGATATTCTATTACTAGAATATCCTCTTCCTTTAAAATACCTTCATCTTTTACTCTTAATATATCTATACTTTTAGTAGGCTTCATATTATTTCGCTCCTATACATTTCCATATTTCTCTAGGTAAGAATTTAAATCTTCTTTAGTATTTAAATTTAAAAACATATCCCAGTTTGGGCTAAATTTCCTTGCCTTTTTTTCTTCAATATAATAAATTCTCAAATGTTTTAATAATGAATTTATTGATCTCCTATTAGATAGCAAATGTTTCTCTATGGCATCTACTATTTCCTTAGAATAAAATCCACTAAAAGGTTCAATCCAATCCCCAAAGCTGGTTACACAGCCATCTATTTCCTGGTTTTCAATACATTTTTTCATATATCTGATATAATCCATATTGATATTTGGCATATCGCAGGCAACTACAAGAGCATACTTAGATGACGATTCTTTAAGTCCTACATGAATACCACCTAAAGGTCCTTTATTTTCAATTTTATCTGTAATTATTTTATGACTAAGACCTATATAATATTTAGGCTTATTAGTGACAATAATAATTTCCTCAAACTCTTCATTTAGTTTGTGAACAAGAGAATCCATAAGTCTTCTCTTGTCAATTTTTAAAAATTGTTTATCAAAGCCCATTCTAGAACTTTTCCCACCAGCAAGTATTATAGCCGTACCAAATTTATTCATATAATCACCCTACCTGTATCTTTTCCATTCTCACCGCCGCTACCTTTAATTCAGGTATTTTAGCTATTGGATCTAAGGCAGTATTAGTAAGATAATTGGCTGCAGATTTTGCAAAGTGGAAAGGCATAAATAGCACATTTTCATCTATTGTATCCGTAACTTTTGCGGCTACTTGAACTTCTCCACGTCTAGATGTTAATTTTACCATTTCCCCATCTGCTATACCCATTTTGTTAGCATTAATTTCATTAATTTCAACATAACCAGCAGGAGCTTTCTGATTAAGCCCCTCTACTCTGCCTGTCATAGTCCTAGTATGATAATGATATAATATTCTTCCAGTAATAAATACAAATGGATATTGTTTATCTGGCATTTCAGCACTATCTACTTGTTCCGCTGGCATGAATAATCCCCTGCCTCTAGAAATACCCTCCTTATGCAAGTATTTTGTACCTGGATGCTTCTTATTTGGACATGGCCATTGTATGCCCATACTGTTTTCTAATCGCTTATAATCTATACCACCATAAGAAGGGGTAAGAGAAGCTATTTCATCCATTATTTCTGATGGCTCCAAGTATTTTTTCTTATATCCAAGTAAATTCATTATATCCATTAATATTTTCCAATCAGCCTTACAATTTCCAACTGGCTTTATGGCCTTCCTTACTCTTTGAATTCTTCTCTCTGTATTAGTAAAGGTACCATTTTTTTCTGCAAAGGATGTTGCTGGAAGTACCACATCAGCCATTTCACAAGTTTCAGTAAAGAATATATCTTGTACAACTAAACACTCTAAATTATTTAAAGATTTTCTAACATGATTTATATCTGGATCTGATACCATTGGATTCTCACCCATTATATACATGAATTTAATACTACCATTTTCAGCAGCATTTAGCATTTCAGAAACAGTAAGACCTACTTTTTTAGATAAATTTACATTCCATGCTTTTTCAAATTTTTCTGTTACTTCTTCTTTAAATACCTTTTGATATCCTGGTAAATCTGATGGAAGAGCTCCCATATCACAAGCACCTTGTACATTATTTTGTCCACGTAAAGGATTTACTCCTGCCGACTCCTTACCAACATTGCCACACAGTAGGGCAAGGTTAGACACAGACATTACTCCATGAGTTCCAGTGGTATGTTGAGTTATTCCCATAGTATAATATATACCAGCTTTTTCAGCTTCCCCATATATAGTGGCAGCTTTAACTATATCCTCAGCCTTTACTCCACATATTTTAGCTACTCTTTCAGGTGTATATTCTTTAACTAACCTTACTAATTCCTCATAATTTTCCGTTCTTTCTTCTATATATGTTTTATCTTGCAATCCTTTATGGATTATTACATGCATCATACCATTTAATAATGCAATATTAGTTCCTGGTTTAATTTGAAGAAATACATCTGCATAATCAGCTAATTCAATCCTTCTTGGGTCAGCAACTATTAATTTTGCACCATTTTTCTTTACTGCTTGCTTTACATTTGCTCCTATTATTGGATGATTTTCGGTAATATTTGCACCTATTACAAATAAAGCATCAGCACCTAAAATCTCTTCAATACTATTTGTCATAGCTCCACTGCCTAACGTTGTTGCAAGACCTGCAACAGTTGAGGCATGTCAGAGGCGTGCACAATGGTCAACATTATTAGTGCCTATAACAGCTCTAAATAGTTTTTGAAATAAAAAATTCTCTTCATTGGTACAACGAGCTGAAGAAAGTCCTCCAAAGGCCTCTGCTCCATTTTGATTCTTTATTTTTTTAATTTTAGATACAATTACTCTATAAGCTTCATCCCAAGATACTTCTACAAATTTTCCATTTTTCTTAATAAGAGGAGTCTTTAATCTATCCTTATGGTTAATAAACTTATACCCAAATTTGCCTTTTACACATAAAATCCCCTTATTAATACCATCAAATGCTGGCTCTACACCTACTACCTTGTGATTTTTAACTAACAAATCCATTTGACAGCCTACCCCACAATAAGAGCAGGTAGTCCTTACTTTATGAGTTTCCCAATATCTAAATTTTTCTTTAACCTTAGGGGTTAATGCTCCCACCGGACATACTGAAACACAGTTGCCGCAAGAAACACACTTAGAATTGTCTAGCCCCTTATTAAAAGGTGTAGATACTACAGTGTCAAAACCTCTATTCCCAAAATTAATGGCATTAGTATACTGAAGTTCATTACAAACTCTAACACATAATCCACATAGTATACATTTATTTGGATCATAACTATAAAAAGGATTGGAGTCATCTATTTTTTTATTTCTCATATCTCCCTTATAACTTCCCTCTACTAATCCATACTCATAAGAATAGTTTTGTAGCTTACAATTACCTGATTTTTCGCAAGTAAGACATTCCATTGGATGATTAGACAATATCAAACCTAGAACTTCTTTTCTTGCCTTAATTACTTTAGGACTTTTTGTATATATAACCATACCTGCTTGTACCTTTGTGGTACATGATGTTACAAGTTTTTTCCAGCCTTCTACTTCAACTAAGCACATTCTACAAGCTCCATAGGGCTCTAGTCTCTCATCATGGCATAAAGTTGGTATTTCTATGCCCTTTTGCATGCAAGCCTGAAGGATTGTACTATGGTTTTCTACTTGGTACTCAATACCATTTATAGTCAATTCAACCATGGTATTCATCTCCTGCCTTAACTATTTTTCTTGTGAATTTTCAACTTCTTCTATTTTATTTATTACATCTTCCATACCTATAGCCTTTGCCCAAGTACATTGAACAAATTTTCCGTCAATCTTTTTATATGGCTTGTCAGGTTTATCTAAATTCATAAGTTCTGTAGTCAACCTTCCTTTTAAACATAAAGGTCTGCCATTTGAAGGATTTTTAGCCTTTACTGCTATGTTTTTATTATTCTTAGATAATACTTCAAACTTACAACCATAATCACATACTTTACAATTTACAGTTTTAATCTCAGCATCCCAAACTCTAGTTTTTCCCATTTGCCTTTTATCTATTAATGCACCCACAGGACAAACTGTCACACATCGATTACAAGATACACATTTAGAAGTTTCAAGAGTTTTATCAGCATCTAAAACTATTCTAGTATTATATCCTCTGCCAGCAAAGGATAAGACCTTTCTATCACTTATTGCATTACAGGTTCTTACGCATTTTCCGCATAATATACACTTACTATCATCTTTTAATATATATGGACTTGAAGTATCTATAATTCTTGGTCTCACAGCTCCATCATGTTGTCTAAATTTAACATTATATCTATATGCATATTTTTGTAATAAACATTCTCCAGCTTTTTGGCAAGTTAAGCAGTCATTTGGATGACTATCTAATAGAAGTTGTAATATTTCTTTTCTCATTTTAACAACTCTATCTGTTTCAGTATTTACAATCATACCTTCTGACACTTTTGTAGAACAAGATGTTTGTAATTTTCTACTCCCCTCTATTTCAACTAAACACATTCTACAAGCAGCTACTATTTCTAAATTAGGATCATAGCACAAAGCAGGAATTTCAATGCCGAGCTTTTTTGCTGCTTCTAATATAGTATAATCTTCAGTGACTGTTACTTTCTGTCCATCTATAGTAAGAGTTACATTTTTCATCATTCTTCCTCCTTCTCTACCTTTTAACCACTGCTTTTGGTTTTAATGGACATGCTTCCATACAAGTTCCACATTTTATGCACTTTGAAGTATCAATTACATGTCTTTCTTTTATATTTCCTTCTATACAACCAACAGGACATGATCTTGCACATTTACCACATCCTACACAGTTTTCTCCAATGTAGTATTCTAAAAGATCAGAACATGAACCAGCTGGACATTTTTTATCTTTTATGTGCGCTTCATATTCATCTTTAAAATATTTTAATGTAGTGATTACCGGATTAGAAGCAGATTGCCCAAGCCCACAAAGAGATGCAGAAGTCATAATATCAGAAAGATTTTCTAACCTTTCTATATCTCCCTCTTCACCTTTTCCTTTAGTTATTCTTTCTAGTATTTCAAGCATTCTCTTTGTGCCTTCCCTACATGGGACACATTTTCCGCAGGATTCTTCTACTGAAAAATCAAGGAAAAATCTTGCAATATCCACCATACAGTTTGTCTCATCCATTACAATCATTCCACCTGAACCCATAATAGAACCTAACTTTCCTAAAGATTCATAATCCACTGGCGTATCTAGATAATCCTCTGGTATACATCCACCTGATGGTCCACCAGTCTGTACAGCTTTAAATTTCTTACCATTAGGTATTCCTCCACCTATGTCAAATATAATTTCTCTAAGTGTGGTTCCCATTGGTATTTCAACCAATCCTGTATTTTCAATTTTTCCACCTAATGCAAATACTTTAGTTCCAGGAGATTTTTCTGTACCAATGCTCCTAAACCATTCTGCACCTTTTTGAAATATTACAGGTACATTTGCAAAAGTCTCTACATTATTTATTATTGTTGGTTTTTGCCATAAACCCTTATGAGCAGTTCTATTAATCTTAGGTCTCGGCATACCCCTTCTTCCTTCAATAGACTCCATAAGAGCTGTACCCTCTCCACATACAAACGCTCCTGCACCTAGTCTAAGCTCTATATCAAAATTAAACTCTGTACCAAATATATTTTTACCTAATAATCCATATTCTTTAGCTTGTTTTATTGCTACTTCTAATCTTTGTACTGCTATTGGATATTCTGCTCTAACATAAATAAATCCTTGATCTGCACCTACTGCATATCCTGCTATGGCCATTGCTTCTAATATAGAATGAGGATCTCCTTCCAATATAGACCTGTCCATAAATGCCCCTGGATCTCCTTCGTCTGCATTGCAAATTATATACTTCTGATCCGCTTGATATTTATAAGCTGCATGCCATTTTCTACCTGTTGGAAATCCAGCACCACCTCTTCCACGTAGATTGGAATCCTTCATTTCATTTATTACTTCTTCCTGAGTCATTTCCGTTATAACTTTTGCTAATGCCGAATATCCATCAAGTGCTATGTATTCTTCAATATCCCCTGGAGCTATAATTCCACAGTTTCTAAGCGCAACTCTAGTTTGCTTTTTATAAAAATTAACTGAACTAATAGGTTTAATTTTATCGTCTACATGTGACTCTTTAAATAGTCTTCTTCTTACTATATTGCCCTTTATTATATGTTCCTCGACAATTTCTTCTACATCTGATAATTCAACATGGCTATAAAATACTCCCTCAGGATAAACTACTACATTAGGTCCTGATTTACATAAGCCTAGGCATCCTGTAAGTACTACTTGTACATCTTCACCTATTCCTTTTTCTTTTATCTTTTCCTCTAGTAGTTCCTTTATTTTTTCTCCTTTAGATGAGTGGCAACCTGTACCACCACAAACTAATATATGGTGCTTTTTAAAACCGTGAGTTTCATCAATAAATTCTTTACCTACTTCTAATTGACGAAGTTTTATTCTACTTAAAGTTTTTTCTTTTATATCTTTTAATTCATCTATTGTTATCATCTACCCCACCCCCATATTATCTATATTTATCTAATATATCCTTTACATCTTCTGGCTTTACTCTGCCGTATACATCATCATTTATGGATAAAACTGGTGCCAATCCACAGGCTCCAATACATCTACTTCCTGTTATAGAAAACTTCATATCTGGTGTAGTTTCACCTACTCCAATACCCAATTCTTCCATAACCCTTTCAAGTATCTTTTGTGAGCCTTTTACATAACAAGCTGTTCCTAAACAAACTCCAATTTTATATTTTCCTTTAGGTATAAGAGAAAATTGCGAATAAAAAGTAGCTACGCCATATATCTCTGATAATGGAATATGTAATTCTTTAGATATTATCTCTAAAACTTCTTCAGGCAAATATCCAAATAATCCTTGTGCCTTTTGTAATACTGGCATCAAAGCTCCTTTTTTATTTTCACTTTCCTTAATAAAAATTTTAAACTCTCTAATCTTTTCTTCATTCTTTTCTAAATCAAATTCAAATTCCATAAATAGCCTCCCCATCTAATATGATTTAATATCATCTTAAAATAGACAGCACCATAAAATGCTGTCTATTTTATCTTTTATTAATTTTGTAGCAAGTATTATTAACCTACTAAGATGTGCGGTGTATTAATTTTTACCCATAAATCCTAATATTATAACAATATTTTATAATATTAAAAATATATTGTCAATTTTGATATGTTCTCCTCTAAAGCCATAACACTACAATTAGACCTATCATATTCTAATATTATATTTTAGCACTAAACTTTTTTATAAATAATCCTTTATTTACTTCCTACATACATAGGTCATCTAAAAAATTCATACCCTTTATTAATATTTATAATATCTCTTAAAATAGAAGCTGCAGCAGAAACCACACCAGATGCTCCCCCTATAATTGTTAAGTCTCCTAAAACGTCTGTCTTATATGTAACTCCTTTATTCTTTCCATCTACATTATACAATGGGTGTGTACTATCTAATTTTTCAAGTCTTACTTCCATATTAATTCTTCCATTTTCTTTTACAGTTCTACCTAAGAGTTTATATTTTCTTCCTTCTTGTATACACTTTATAATTTGTTCTTTTGTAATTTCTGTTATTCCCTCTACAATAATATCTTTTAATTTTTTCTCTTCATTCATCAATATATTGGTAAGAATTAATAATTTAGAAGCAGTATCCCATCCTTCCACATCTAAGCTGGCATCAGCTTCTGCAATACCTAATTCTTGAGCCTTTTTCAAAGCTTCTAAATAAGTTACTGACTTATGCTCCATCTCATTAATAATAAAATTAGTTGTTCCATTAAGAACTCCTTCAATGGAAAGAATTTCAGCCCCAGCCAAATCAATCATCCCTCCATTGATAGCAGGCAACGCTCCACCTGTTGTACACCCAACTCCTAATTGTACATCATTATTTATGGCTAAACCCTTTAATTTTTTATAAGCTAAAAGGATTGGTCCTTTATTAGCAGTGACCACATGTATGCCATTTTCTAAACATCTTCTAATATGTGTCATTCCAGGCTCTCCTGTTTTTTTATTGGTAGATGTGACTTCTATAGCCATATCTATATCATTATTTTGGAGAATAGTATCAAAAGAAATTTCCTTACTTCCTCCTTTTTTATATTTTGTAATATCTTTTTCTGATTTTAAAAACTCCATAAGCTCTGTACAATTAATACCTTTATTATCGTATACTCCACCACTGCTATTAATTATGTAATTTATTTGTATTTCCAGCCCTTCTCTATACAGATATTCCTTTTTCTCATTAATCAATTGAGTAAAAGCCTTACCTACTCCTCCATACCCAATTACAGCAATTCTCATATAAAATAATCCTCCACCATAGATCTTATCTTAACTATTAACTCTTCCACTGTGTGCCGTCTAGCTCTTCCACACTCAAATGCATTACTGCCACATAATAAACATTTTCTTTGCTCTTTACCCAGCTCCTGCCTAGAAATTTGTTCTCTTTCTCCACTTAAAACATCGAAATCATACAACCTTCCTAAAGCATGTGTATCTTCAATATCAATGGTTATTTTTTTTATTAAGTATGGTGACATATTAAATACTCCAAAATATTCTGGTCCACTATTTTTATACAAAATCTTTTCCTCTAAAATCACCACTGAAATCTCATTTAATTTATCTTTAAAAATCTGTAGTCCTTCATCAAATACTTTTTTTATAAGCAAGTTATACTTTACAGCTCCAGGTATATTTAATTTATAAGATATAACTGTATTTTGGTATTTATTTAACAAATATTGTTGATACTGTACCCTCATATCTCTACATTTTAAGACATCATGTAAGGATTGCTCTTCACCTTGAAAATGCATGTTCATAATATTCCTCCTACTACAAATCTCCAGTACTTTCTCCCCGTTCATTGCTTCTCAAATTAGTTCTAGAATATTAACCAACTAGAACCACTAAATATTTAAATACTATATATAGATAGCAGGTGTAAGTACTAGTAGTAATATGCCAAATAATTATATTTTCTTGAACTAGTACCTAAACACCAATAACCTATAATAATGATTAACCCACAAAAAGCATTATATTACTTGAATTATGAAATTTCTCTGGAATGACTTGCATAAGAAGCGAAGGAACTGTTTAAATTTATTGTTCCGAGCTTTTATGCAAGTCATGGAGGAGAAATTTCATAATTCTACCACATTGTACCTTATTGTGGGTTAATCATAATAATATATTTTTGTATATTAAGATCTGAGAATTACAGACTTAATTATAGTTTTTTACTATTTTCCTACTTTACTTTTCTTACTACATCAATAATACTTCCATCCCTATACTCCACAATTGCAACTACTTTATCATCATATTGAATTTTTTCAGGAACGCCTACGATATTTTGGGCTTTCTCCTTTAACTGTTCAATGGTAAACATAGGTATACTTATATCCTTAAATTTTTGTATCAAATCTTTTCTTCTTGGATTTACAGCAATACCAAATTCAGTAACAAGCACATCAATACTTTCACCTGGTGTAATAACTGTATTTACAGAATCCACTATACATGGTATTCTTCCTCTAATTGTAGGAGTTACTATAATAGTTATTTTTGCACAGGCTGCTGTATCCGAATGTCCTCCAGAAGCTCCTCTTAAAACTCCATCAGAACCAGTCATAACATTTACATTAAAATCTGTATCTATCTCTAAAGCCGATAAAACAACTATATCTAATTTATTTGCAATACATCCTTTATTATGTGGATTTGCATAAAAAGAGGAATCTATTTCATGATGCATTGGATTTTTATCTATGGAATTTACAGCAGTTAAATCAAATCCCTGTACATCAAAAATATTTTTAATTAACCCTTCTTCTAACATTTCTACCATTGGTTTAGTTATTCCACCTAATGCGAAGCTTGCTTTAATTCCTCTTTCTATCATTTCATTTCTTAAAAATCTACTTACGGCTAAAGATGCTCCCCCTGTTCCAGTTTGAAATGAAAAACCATCTTGAAAATATCCAGATTCCGTTATAACTTTACTACAATATTCTGCAATTAATAGTTCCTTTGGATTTTTAGTGTATCTTGTAGCACCAGAAGCTATTCCTTCTGGATCACCTATACTATCTACCTTAACTACATAATCTACATTATGCTGCAAAATACTTGCAGGCATATTAGGGAAATCCACTAAGCAATCTGTTATTATAACTACTTTATCTGCATATAGTGCATCTATTTTGGAATATCCCAAGGATCCACAATTAGCTTTTCCCCTTGAGCCACTGGCATTGCCATATTCATCACAGGAAGAAGCACCTAAAAATGCTACATCTATTTTAATATCACCTGCTTCAATAGCACGGACTCTTCCGCCATGAGACCTTATAATTACAGGCTCTTCCATCAATCCATTAGATATCTCTTCTGCCAATCTACCTCTTAAACCGCTGGTTGAAATTTTTGTAATTACACCATTTTTAATATGCTCTACTAGTGGACTATGAATATTTGTAAGAGAGCTAGGTACTAATGTTAAATTCTTAATTCCAAGGCTAGCTATAGCATCCATTACCATATTTAGTACATAATCTCCTGCTCTAAAATGATGGTGAAATGAAATAGTCATCCCATCTTTTAAGCCACACTTGAGAATAGCTTCCTTAATACTATTTACTATTTTATTTTCACAAGGTTTAACTGGTTTAATCTTATGCCCTACTTTTACTACCTGTTGGTCCATGGAAAAAGCTCCCGCATAAAGCCTATTGCCTTTAAGAATTTCATCTGGAATTTCTCTTCCTATACTATTTTTCATCTTCCATGACCTCCTTGTATAATCCTACAGCTTCTGCTAGCTGTAGTACTCTCTCTGCTCTATCAATAATAGGTTTATCAATCATCTTTCCATTTAATGAGATAACTCCTAAGCCTTGCTTTTCTGCTTCTCTAGCTGCCCTTACTATATCTGCTGATTTATTTATTTCTTTAGCTTTAGGTGAATAAATTTCATGAACTGGCTTAATTTGTCTTGGATTTATAACGGACTTTCCATCAAAGCCAAGCTGCTTAATTAATTGTACTTCTCTTCTAAGCCCTTCTTCATTATCTACATCTGAATAAACAGTATCTAAAGCATATATTCCAGCAGCTCTTGCAGCCATAACAATTTGTGTTCTTGCCCCTAACAATTCCATACCATCTGGATACCTTTTAGTTTTCATGCTAGTTACATAATCTTCAGCACCTAGTGCTATCCCAATAAGCCTTGAACTTGAAGTGGCAATAGAATAAGCATTTATTACTCCAATGGCACTTTCAACTGCTGCCATCATCTTAGTGCTTCCCACTTCTCTACCTATTTTTCTTTCCACTTCCTCTATAACAGCTTCTACCTTCTCTATATCTTCTTTTCTCTCAGTCTTCGGAAGTCTAATTACATCTACCCCAGCTCTAACCACTGCTTCTATATCATCTCTTCCAAAAGGACTATCTAAACCATTTATTCTTACAACAATTTCTGTATCACCATAATCTAAAGTTTTTATGGCATTATAAACTACTAATCTAGCTGCGTCTTTCTGATTTATAGCAACTGCATCTTCCAAATCAAACATTAAGGAATCCGCTCCATATATAGCTGCATCCCTAATCATTCCGGGGTTACTTCCTGGAACAAACATCATAGTCCTTCTTAAGCGTTCCATTAGTCAAGCACCTCCCAATCATAATTTCCTTCAATGCCACATGCTCTATAAACTGCACACTGTAACCTAGCCTTTATTGTGCAATCTAAGGCTCCTCTATCTGTAGCTATTACTTTAGCATTTTTTACCTCTAACTTTTCTAATGTTTCCATTATAACTTTTCTAATTTGTTTGCCAAATTGCTTTTCTACATTACTTTTTAATTGTATTTCTATTCCTGAATCTTTATTTGGCAAAATCATTATTTGGATATCACTTGATTCTAAAGTTCCAACTAACGATTCTTTTATAATTTTCATAACTTTCACCTTCCATTAATATACTATATCTCAATGACCTAACTCTGAAAATTCCAAATATTCTCTACAACAAACTTTCAAGTTGCTTTGCTGCTAAATGTAGCCATTCTTCAGAATTTACAATATTTTTATCAGTTGTTTCTGAAAGCAGCGCTAAATCCTTGGTTATGATTCCTTTATCAATAGTTTCAATACAAGCCCTTTCTAGTTTGTCTGAAAAAGCTACAAGTTCCTCTATTTCATCAAGTTCTCCACGTTTTCTAAGTGCTCCAGTCCATGCAAAAATAGTAGCCATAGGGTTAGTAGAAGTCTTCTCTCCCTTTAGGTATTTATAATAATGTTTCTGTACTGTGCCATGAGCAGCCTCATATTCAAAATATCCATCTGGTGACACTAATACAGATTTCATCATAGCCAAGCTTCCAAAAGCAGTAGCCACTAAATCAGACATAACATCTCCATCATAATTTTTACATGCCCAAAGCATACCACCCTGAGATTTTACTATACGGGCAACTACATCATCAATTAAAGTATAAAAATAAACTATACCAGCTTTCTTAAATCTTTCTTTATAAGTAGTCTCATATATCCTATCAAATATAGCCTTAAAGTTAGCATCATACGTCTTAGAAATAGTATCCTTAGTAGAGAACCAAAGATCTATTTTCTTATCCAGTGCATAATTAAAACAAGCCCTTGCAAAGCTTTCAATAGACTTATTCACATTATGCATCGCCATTAAAACTCCGTTTCCCTTGAACTCATGAATAGTTTGTCTGGAAATTTCCTTTCCTTCACTATTAGTGAACACCATTTCAGCCTTTCCCGGTTCTTCAACTTTATATTCTACATTTTTATAGATATCACCATATGCATGTCTAGCGATTACAATAGGTTTTTTCCATGTACTTACATAAGGATGAATAGTATTAACTATTATAGGTTCCCTAAAAACAGTTCCATCTAAAATAGATCTAATTGTACCGTTAGGACTTTTCCACATCTTCTTTAATTTATATTCCTCCACCCTAGCCGCATTTGGAGTAATAGTTGCACATTTTACACCTACACCGTACTTTTTAATTGCCTCAGCAGCCTCAATAGTAATTTTATCATCTGTTTCATCTCTTTTTTTAATTTGAAGATCGTAACACTGAGTCTTTAAATTTACATATGGAGAAATAAGTATATCCTTAATCATCTTCCATAAAACACGAGTCATTTCATCTCCATTCATCTCTACTAAAGGAACTTTCATTTGGATTTTTTCACTTAACATATTTATTAATCCTCCTCTAATGAAATTACTTAATTATTGAATACAGATAATTATTTATTAAATTTTACTTTTAATCCAAGGCAATTTTCCTCCTAGTTTTAAAATGTGTGCATCTAATTTTGAAAGAGTATGTGTCAATGGAATATCTATATTCTTTGTAATATTTTCTAATACTACTTCTCCTGTTAAATCTCCAATGGTAACCTTCAATTCATCCCCAGCTTCAACTTTCTTATAATCCTCAGGATTTTTGAATGTTAAAGGTACAATTCCAAAATTAATTAAATTAGCCATATGAATACGAGCAAATGATTTTACAATAACTGCCTTAACTCCTAAATATTTTGGAGCCAATGCCGCATGTTCCCTACTAGAACCCTGTCCATAATTATCACCAGCTATAATAAATCCACCATTATTTTCAAGAGCTCTATTATAAAAATCACTATCTTTAGACTCAAAAACATGCTTTGATATTTCAGGTACATTACTACGTAACGGTAGTATTTTAGCTCCTGCA
This sequence comes from Haloimpatiens massiliensis, assembly GCF_900184255.1. Lineage (NCBI taxonomy): Bacteria > Bacillati > Bacillota > Clostridia > Eubacteriales > Clostridiaceae > Haloimpatiens > Haloimpatiens massiliensis. The sequence continues at coordinate 189,411 of NZ_LT854636.1, forward strand.
GGCATAATATCATCAGTGGTTATATTATCTTCTAACTTTATAAGTACCTTCCCATTTAACATATCAGGAAGAGGGTAAAAGTCAGGTAAAGGCTTAATATTAGGACCATACACCACATTTATATTCTTTGACTCTTCAATAGACACTGGCTTAACTATCATATTATCATTAACTTCAAATTTACTTGGCATTTCAATTTTTGGATATTCTCCCAAGGTTCGTGGATCAGTTAAAACACCAGTTAAAGCTGTAGCAACAGCAGTTTCAGGACTTGTTAAATAAGCTTTTGCATCTTTTGTTCCACTTCTGCCTTTAAAGTTTCTATTAAAAGTTCTCACAGTTACTCCTTCAGAACATGGTGCACATCCCATTCCAATACAAGGTCCACATGCATTTTCTAATACTCTTGCACCTGCTTTAACTAAATATTTCATATCATTACTTTCAATCAAATGCTCTACCACTTGCCTTGAACCAGGACTAATGCTTAAATGAAGCTTATCAGAGATTGTTTTATCCTTAAGCACTTTTGCAACAATTAAAAGATCTCTTAATGATGAATTAGTACAAGATCCTATATTTACTTGATCTACTTTTATGCCAGCCACTTCAGATACTTTCTTAACATTTCCCGGGCTATGTGGCAATGCAACCATAGGCTCTACTTTCTCTAAATCTATTTCTATTATTTCATCGTATTGAGCATCTTTATCCGCTATAATTTCAGTCCATTGTTCTTCTCTTCCTTGTGCTTTTAAAAACCTTCTTGTAACTTCATCACTTGGGAAAATGCTAGTAGTACATCCTGTTTCTGTTCCCATATTAGTAATTGTAGCCCTATCAGGCACACTTAAATTTTTCACACCATCTCCAAAATATTCAAATACCTTCCCCACTCCCCCTTTTACGTCCACACGTCTTAGGAGTTCTAAGATTACATCTTTTGCAGAAACCCACTTAGGAAGTTTTCCAGTTAATCTAACTCCTACAATTTTAGGATATTTTATTCTAAAAACTTCTCCTGCCATGGCAGCGGCAACGTCCATGCCTCCTGCACCTATAGCTAATGCTCCTATGCCTCCTGCAGTAGGTGTGTGACTATCAGAGCCAATTAAAGTTTTCCCTGGACAAGCAAATCTTTCTAAGAAAAGTTGATGACAGATACCATTCCCAGGTCTAGAAAAATAAATACCATATTTTTGTGCAACAGACTTTAAATAATTGTGATCATCTGCATTTCTAAAGTCTGTCTGTAACATGTTATGATCTACAAAACTTACACTTAATTCTGTTCTAACCCTTTCTATTCCAATTGCTTCAAACTGTAAATACGCCATAGTTCCTGTAGCATCTTGAGTTAAGGTATGATCGATTTTTAAAGCTACCTCCTCCCCTACTGCCGCTTTTCCTTCTATAATATGAGCCTTCAATATCTTTTCTGCAATAGTTCCTGACATTTGTAAACTCCCCCTACTCTTTTAAATTACCATTTTTTAACATTATATTACTTTAATATCCCCTAGTCAATATCATATATATTAATCATAATTTCACTTATACATGAATTATTGAAACTTATGATAAAAAATAATAATGCCCCACAAGTGATAATTTTTAAAATTATCACTTGTGGGGCATTTATCCTTTTCTAAATAGTGAACTAATTGCACTAATAAAAATACCGTGAATATATTCATAAATATAAAAACATTAAGCTACCTGAACCTCTTGTGTATCTTCAATATCCTCTTTATGGTTATTTTTTATCTTCTTTATTATAGTTCCCGTAAAAAAACCGAAAATAACAAATACACAAACAAATTTAATCATAGCAATTACATTTTCTTCAAATAAAACTTTATTCATACCAGATACTATCATTCTCATCATTTTAACTGAATATGTCATTGGTAACCATCTTCCTATAAACTCATAGAATTTAGGTGCTGTTTCTATCGGGAAAGTACCTGCACAAGATGATAATTGTAAAAGTAATGCTACAAATATTATAGGAGTTGCTACTCCTCCTATAGCATAAGATAATCCATACATAATCATAAAGAATACAATAGCAATAAATATATTATTTATATAAAAATATGCGTTATTTATTGAATGCATTCCTAAACCCTTAGTAAGTGTTATACTTAAAATTATTGCTTGAATGGCTACCATTAATGAACCTATAATAGCTTTTCCTGTAAAACTTCTTAATAATTTATTCTTAAGAACTTCTGAAAACTTCGCTAGAGTTATTATAATATTCACAAACATAGCTCCTAACCACAATGAAAGTGACATAAAGTATGGTGCTAATCCTTCTCCATAATACTTAACATCATTAACTGGCTTTTCATCAACAGTTAATGGTTCTGATATAAACTCACTCATATTCTCTGGAGTAAATTTTAGTTTTGTATTCATCTTATCATAGCCTTCACTTAAACCCTCATTTAATTCTTTACTTCCATGGCTTGCCTCTTTTAATCCGCTGCTTAAAGCAGAGGTTCCATCCTTTAATTTATTACTTCCATCTAAAAGCTGATTGACTCCATCTATACCTTGCTTTTGTTTTTCATCTATTCCTTTAGCTAACTGTATATTACCCATAGCTACTTTATTTGTTCCATCTGTAACTTGTACTGATCCATCAAAAATATTGTTTACAGCTTCTGTTGCTTTCTTTTGTCCAGCTAAAACTTCATTAGATCCATTTGAAAGTTCATTTAAAGCCCAGGATACTTGTCTAACTCCCTTAGACAACTTAGCAGCTCCTATTGAAAGTTGATCAACTGCATCGCCAACTTTATTTGTACCTACTAACATTGAAGTTGAGCCTTCTTCTAACTGCCCTAAAACCCCAACTAAAGGTTTTAATGCATCTGCATTTTCTTTTAACGGTTTTGCTATATTAGTGCTTATATCTTTACTTTTAATTCCAGCTAAAATAGCTTTGGATCCAGCTATTTTTGCTTTAGCTACATCCATATTCCCATTTGCCATATCCTGTTGAGCCTGTGCTATTAAATCATAAGCTTTATTTATATTTTTACTAACAGCTTCAACACCATCACCAGCATAATTTAATTTTTTAGAAATACCATCGCTGTCTTCTGATACTTTATACTTTACGCTCTTAATTCCATCATTCAATTTTTTAGATCCATATTGTAAATTTGGCATCTGCTTGTTTAGCTCAGATAATCCATTGCTTATTTCTATTGCTCCATTGTTTATCTGTGGTATATTAGTATTTAATTCTAATAAGCCTCCATTGAGCTTATTAACACCATCAGTCAATTGTGGCATCTTACCATTTAACGCACCTAATCCCTCACTAACCTGTTTTGCTCCACTATTTACAGCTTGGGCACCACTTATAAGTTCAGCAATCCTTGTATCTGATTGAGACAATTTGCCTTTGAACTGCTTTAATCCATCTATAACTCCATTTTGCCCATCTAGTAATTTATTTCCTCCATCATTAAGTTCTAAAAGCCCATCTTTTAATTTTCCTGAACCGTCACTAGCCTCTTTTATAGAATCTTTTACTTCATAAAGATTATTAGATAATTCCCTGGTAGTTTCCTTAGCTAAATTTGAAGCTATTTCACTTTTTATAGTGTCAGCTGCTTTAGAAGAAACTTGTGAAAATATGAAATTAGTCCCTTTATTAGGGCTATAAATTATTTCTGGCTTCTGAAACTTTCCATTAGCTGCATCAGCCACCTTTTTAGAAAAATCCTCTGGTATAATAATCATAGCATAATACTTTGTTCCATTTACACCTTTATTAGCTTCATCATAATTTACAAATTGCCATTTCACCTTTTTATTTTCCTTAAGATTATCTAATACTTCCTCACCTATATTGTATCTTTTTCCATCTTTTGTGACAGGTTTATCCAAATTTACAAAAGCAACAGGTACTTTTTGCAAGTTACCATACGGATCCCAAAATGCCTTTAAGTAAATAGCTGAATAAAGCATTGGCACAAACATTATAGCTATGATAGATATAGCTATTACAGTATATGTAGTTTTTTTACTTATCTCCTTATTACCTATCTTCATTTGTTTTTCTCCTTTATCCTGTAAAGTTTAATTATATATGACTAAAAGTCAAATATAATTAAATCATTTTTTTAAAAAAATTTCATTCCTAAAACATATACATTTATTGAAAATCCTTTATTCAATTACTATATATATTTATTATGTAATTATCCTCCATGGATTTTAATTAGTCTTTTTATGCCTTTTAATATCCATTAAATGGTGTAATTATGCGTCTGTAATCTTTTTCACAAATTTCCATCTCTTCTTATTCAAATACTAGCTTATGTGTTTCTTTTTAACAAAAAATTAATAATTTAATATAAAATAAGAGCCTTATCTACATATGATATATTCGTCAGATAAAGCTCATTTTATATTAAATTATTATTATAAATTAATATACTCATTTTATTTATTACAATTATTAGTTAAATACATTTTTAATCTATTTATATCCTTTATTACTATACTCCTATTTTCTGAAATTATTATGTTTTCTTGTTTAAACTTCTTCAGAGTTCTGGTAACTGTAATTCTTGAACATCCTATTATATCTGCAATATCTTGGTGAGTTAAATTTATTACTATTTTTTCATTATTAGTTCCTATTTCTTTTGACTGAGTCCATAATCTTATTAAAGTATCTGCTACCTTTTGTGTAGAATCATTAAAACATATATTTACCATTTGAGTCATTGATATTCTATACTTCCTAACTAAGCTATGAATTATGAATCTATATATGTCAGCATTAAAATCTAAAAGTTTTTCTACTTCTCTTGAGTGAATTATAGATATGTCAGTGTTTTGTATAGCTGTATTTATAAAACAATCAGCTACACCTTCAAAATACTCTTCCTCTCCAAAGATTTCTCCCGGTTTTAAATAATAAAGATATTTTTCATCTCCATTACTATTATAAAAACTTCTTTTCACGCTACCATTAGTAACTACAGCTATAAACCTCTTTTCCCTAATTATTATTTGCTCATTTTTGCGAAAACTTCTTTTTTCCCCATAATTACTAAAATCATTCAAGAAAAAATTTCTCATTTCTTGCTGTTTTTCACAATCAAATAATTCTTCATACATTTCTATCACCCAATTTAATGAATTTTTATTTTTTATATTTTGCTTATTATATCAAAAGGAATTTAAAAAGTGAAGAGCATTGTAGCAACAAAATACTACAATACTCTTCACTCTACTCTATAAATTTTAAATAAGAAATGTACTAGATAAAATTAACTAATATATTGTATCATAAATTTTCTCCAATCTCCATGATGCACATATATATCATTTTTATCTATTTTATTATTTTTATCATTATACTTATACACATAGGCTTTTTGAATCCTCGCTGATTCACCTTCCAAAACTTCTACATCCGTTAATATTCTATTGTATTCGTTGCTAGAATCGTTTTCCCTTATATATCCCTCCATTTTATCTAATATTTTAAGGTTTTCCTTAAAATTTTTAAAACTTATAAGCTCACCGTATACAAAATCTTTTCCATCTACTAAAGCTGGATATCCTCGTTTTGCTAAATGATAAAGTTTACCTTTAACTCTAGCTTTTTTTCTATCTAATATTATATCTCTTAGATATCTTTCATAGTTAAAAAAATTATTCATTAAACTTCCATAAACAAATACATTCTTTACTTCTTCAACTTCCATATTAACTTTAGTTTCTAACATACTTTACCACCAGTCTCTTTAATATCTTCTTTAGTTTCAATAGCTGCTTCTATAGCTAACTTTAATCCTTTAGTTATACTTTCCAACGCCATAGAAGGCATATTTCTCTTGTCTACTACTTGTTCTGGTATAAATGGAACATGTATAAATCCTCCAATAGTATTCTTAAATTCTTTATCTAAATGGTATAAAAGTCCATACATTATGTGATTACATACAAAAGTTCCTGCAGTATTAGAAACTGAAGCTGGAATACCACCTTCCTGTATCTTTTTAACCATAGCTTTTATTGGAATGCTTGCAAAATATGCATTTTCTCCATCATTAAATATTTTTTCATCTATGATACTATTTCCTTCATTATCTGGTATCCTAGCATCATCCATATTTATTGCAACTCTTTCTATAGTAATATCGTATCTTCCCCCTGCTTGTCCTACACATACCACCATATCAGGTTGTTCTGCTTTTATAGCTTCTGCAAGCTTTCTTACAGATTTTTTAAATACTGTAGGAATCTCTACTTTAACAATCTTAGCTCCGTTTATTTCTTCTGGGAGTTTTTTAACAGCTTCAAGAGCTGGATTTATGCTTTCTCCTCCAAAGGGATCAAATCCTGTAACCAATACTTTTTTCATCTTCATTCTCTCCTAACATAACGACGTAAAATTTATTTCAATATTAATCCTAAAAATCTTATAAACTCTATATTAAAATGCCCAAAAATACATAAGTAATATGTGTATAATTAACATTAATATAGCCACTGGGGCTTGATATTTTATAACTCCATATTTCCTATCTTTAATTTCTAAAATAGCTGTTGGAACTATATTAAAATTAGCTGCCATTGGTGTCAAAAGAGTTCCACAGAATCCTGCTGTTAACCCCAAAGCGGAAACTACAACAGGGTTTCCTCCCTGAGCTATAACAAAAGGAACTCCTACCCCCGCAGTAATAACTGCAAAAGCTGCAAATCCATTACCCATTATCATAGTAAATAGTGCCATGCCTACGCAATAAGCCACTACTCCTGCAAGTATATTTCCTTGTGGTATAATTCCACTTATGCCATCAGCAATTACCTTTCCAACCCCTGCACTAGCAAAAACTGAACCTAATGCTGCAAGAAGTTGCGGTAAAATATTAACAGGACCAACCATTTGGAATAATCTTCTTCCATCTTCCACCATTTCTTTTGGTTTTCCTTTTGTTATTACTATTGCAAGTATAGTAGCCAATAATGTACCTATTCCCAAAGCTACTAGGGAACCTAAAGATTCTTTAAATAGTTGTGCTACCAAAAAAGTAATTAGTGCTAAAGCTACTGCTGGTATAAATATAGCATTACCTATTTTATTAGCCATTTTATCTTTAAATTCTTGAGTTGACTGTTGATACTTTCCAGGCTTAACAACTTTAAGTGCTGACAATGCACAAAGTACTAAAATTAAATATCCTATTATAGTAGGGTTTACTCCTATCTTCTCATTTCCCCATATTAATCCTATTTTGCTGAAAGTGAATATAAATCCAAGTATAAGCCAGAACAGAGCTGTAGATATCTTAGAATTATTCTCTTTATCTTTTAAAGTCATATAACTTGTATAAAAACATACCATGCCACACAAAACATACATTATTTCAGTTAAAGATGCTTTAAGCATTTATATCCCCTCCTGACTCTGTATTTTGTTTAGCTTTCTTTTTATATTTCTTGTCAAACTTTTTATCATAATATAAGAATTGAATTGTTCCCACTATCATTATTATTACAGCAATTGGTAAGGAAGCCTTTGCCACATCAATAGCTTCTACCTTATAATTCAATTCCTTAAGTACCCCAACAATCAATAGTACTCCACCAGATGCCACAAAACCATTCTGACCAAAAAAGTTTCCATAATTCTCAACTGATCCTTCTAATCCCTTAACCACTTCTTTTCCTTCTTCATCAAAATCTTCATATCGATTTTCAGCAGCACCTTGAGCCATTGGAAGTATTAAAGGTCTTATAAATTGAACATGTCCACCTATTCTTAAACTAAAAACAGCTGAAATTGTTCTTATTATAAGATATATAGAAGTAAGTTTTCCAACTGTAGCTGTCTTTATCTTTCCTATGAGATATGCAGCTCTTTCCTTCAAACCATATCTTTCTAATAGACCTATAACTGGAAGTGAAATAATAAATAATGACATATATCTATTAGTTACAAAAGCCTCTCCCAAAATTTTCATTATATCATTGAAGGACATTCCAGAAACAAGGCCTGTGGCAATACCGGCAATAACAACTACTGCCAAAGTATCCAATTTGATTATAAAACCTATTACAATAATTAAAATTCCTATTAACTTTATCATTTATTTCCCTCCTCCTTCTGATTTTTAATATATTTATTATAAAAATTATAACAAAACGAAAAATAAAAAAATGTAGCCTAGACTACATTTTTTGAAATAATCTGAATTTTCGAACACAATAATTTATTTTTGTCCATTACCTGTGGACTCTATTTAACTAACCTTGTGAATGATTAGATGCGAAAAATAAATTTTTACATAAATAAGAGTCTTATCTGCACATAGTATATTCAGCAAATAGAACTCTTATTTATACTAGCATCTTAATTCTATACAAAGAGAACTATTATGTGAAGTATATGGAATTTCATTTTCAATATCCTCTTTTTTTAATGTTGCATTTGTCCCATCAATGCCCTTAAAAGTTATTTTTGAAAACTCCCCCACTTTACAATCTTTTAATATGGTAGATACTAATGAACCGCTTTCTTCTTTTCCTTCCATCTCTACTGATTCTGCAGGTAATTTCTTAATATCACCAATTTTATATTCTTTAACTTTTTCATTGTTGTAACTTACTTTTACCACATATTCATATTTTCCCTTGCTGTTTGTTCCTTTAGTTTCGCTAGCTTTCTTTTTCTCAGAGGTTGAACACCCTACAAAGGACAGTACCATAATTAATAATAGTAAAGCACTAATTACTTTTTTAAACATTTCCCCATCTCTCCTTTACTAAACTACCTATAGCACTATTTACTTCATTGGTACTTGTCACTCCTGTAGAGATGATTTCGTAACCTTTGGAAACCTTTTTTAGTTCATTAACACAAACTTTATTATTACTTTCTACAATATATAATTAACTAGAGTCACTATTGCACTTCTATCTGTAAAATCAACTTTATCTCCATAGGTAGCTAATAACTCTTTATCATCATCTGTTAACTTATCTTCAGGTTTTTTAGATACTACTTTTTTTAGCATTGCCATCATAGCTTTGTGTACTAAGCTTAGCTTTTTGTAATCTATTCCACCGCGAAAATGAAAAAACTTTATATTATCTATAATTTCTTTAGGGAAATTCTTTTCTATAATTGGGGCGAAAACTTCTTTTTTATCCGTAGAAGCAAGTCCCACTGTGTAAACTATTATTTTTTTATCCTTTATAATATCAAAGTTTTTAGTTATAAGTGATATACCTGAAATGCCACTAGCATAAAGTCCTCCACCGTAAACAATAGTGTCATATTCCTTTAACATTTCTACCTTTATTTCTGAAGCATCAAATAAGTCTCCCTTTACCTCCTCGGCTATCCACTGAGCATATTTTTTACTACTGCCATATTTTGATTTGTATATTACTACTATTTTATTATTCATATACTTCGCCCCCAAAATTATACAAATTCTTATTCTATGATTAACCCACAATAAGGTACAATGTAATGGAATTATGAAATTTCTCTTCCATGACTTGCATAGAAGCTCGGAACAATAAATTTAATTTAAGAAATTCTAATCTTTTAGCCATATAAAATTATCTAACGCTCACATTCAGCGTCCTGCCTCAGGTTCGCTAGCCTGGCGTCTTTGCCAGGCTTACGATAATTTTATCTGTCTAAAAGAAGAATTTCTAAAATTAAATTTAAACAGTGCTTTCGCTCCTTATGCAAGTCATTCCAGAGAAATTTCATAATTCAAGTAATGTAATACTTATTGTGGGATAATCATTCTATTATTTATATGTCATCTAAAAGCTTGGTAAAACTTTCAACATAATATGTAAAAAAGCATTTTATTTAAAACATAATAACCCTATTATATAACATCATATCTAAATTATACTACACTAAAATTACAAAGCATAGCTCATAAATTTTTATGAATCTCAATATAATAGCAAGCTTTATTGTTGTGCGAATTTTATTATGTGCATTTTTAATGCACTGTTAGAGAGGTAGGTATTTTTATGTCAAAAAATGAAAACTATCAATTTTGCGTAAATCCTGTTTTACTTATACAAGCAAAAACCGCCTGCATATTTTAGCAGACGACTTTTGTTATTCCGTTTTATTTCTTTCTTACAGGATAACATACTTCTGTTACCCATTCTTCAGGATTTTGTGTTTCATGAGGACTTACATGATAGATATTAAAGGCTAAACCATTAAACTCATAACCATTATCACTTACCCAATTTGCAACTACCTGATTAACTTCACCAATTTTATCATAACTACCTTTATAAGTAGCTGATGCAATTTGAACAGGAGGCATTGTTTTAAACACTACATTTTTTGTGTTTTTATATTTTCCCTTTACAGATTTCTGAACCTCTACATCCACATCCTTTTCCTTGTATTCTCCATCATGGAAAATAGCAAGTGTATAGCAAGGTTCTCCATCCTTAATATTAAGTGGCATAGTTTCTGTCACTAATGTATGCCATAGCATACCCTCCTGTTCGTAAGAAGGAATTATTTTACGTACACTTGCCACATATCTTTCTGTCAATTCTTTTAAAGTTACATTATAATTCATAACCTTATCACCCTTTCCAAGTCTTTTAATAGCAGTTTCAATGAGTATTAAACGCCTATTGGTTTCCTCCGCCTGTTCTCGAACTTCTGTCTTCTTAAACAATAAATATTTCTTTAGAGCCTCTGGATTATCATAGCTCTTCAGTATTTCAGAAACAGATGCCAGACTAAACCCCATATCTTTCAGTGCGTTGATACGCCCTGCAAGAGGCAGTTGCGCCTCACTATAATACCTATAACCTGTAAAATCATCTATACTTTCGGGGATAAGCAAACCAATCTCATCATAATGGCGCAGCATTCGTATGCTAATTCTTGATAATTTTGAAAAATCACCTATTCTTAACATTTATATTACCTCACATATATGTGTTTTTGAGCTCAATTACAGTATAGAGTATACCATAATGTGAGAGTCAACAAATAATAATATATTATAAAAAAAACATGAAAGCTTAGATTTTAACTAGGCCTTCATGCCAACTTTTTTGACAAGTACCATCAATAAAACAAAATATTAAATTTGCTTTTATTTTAGCATATTTTTTATTTATATTTTAAATTTATTTACTTCTTCATTCATTTCCTTTGTCATTTCACTTAGTTTCTCACCAGACAAAGCTACCTTCTTTGAACAATTATGCATTTCCTCTGAAGATGCACTTATTTCTTCTGAAGATGCAGATATTTCTTCTGAAATAGCTGAGCTACCTTCCATTTTAGATAAAACTTCTTCCTTCTCTTCATTTATAGAATATGCTGAACTATTGACATTTTGTATTTTAGGAACAATATCCTCAATAGACTCTATTATGTTTTTAAATACTCCAATTGTATCCTCTATGGTTTTAGATTGCTCATCCAGTTCTTCCTTCATTTTTCCAGTATTATCTATAATTTCTTGCTTATCTTTATCTATATTATCTACTAATTTATTTATACTTTCAGAAGATTCCTTGCTTCTTTCTGCAAGCTTTCTTATTTCATCTGCTACCACAGCAAATCCTTTTCCTGATTCTCCTGCTCTTGCAGCTTCAATTGCTGCATTTAGAGCTAAAAGATTAGTTTGCTCTGAAATACTATTTATTAAACTAGTCATCTCACCTATCTGTTCTACATTGTTATCAAGTTTCGATATTACATTTAAAAAGCTTCTAAAAAACTCTCCAATATTTTTTACTGATACTATCATATGTTCCATCTTTTTATTGCTATCATTAGCCATTAAGTTTATTCCTACAGAATTTTCACTTATTGCTGATAACTCATTTACTACTATATCAAGCTTTTCACCAAAACTTGATATGGTAGCCGTAGCTTTCACAAGGTCCCCAGCTTGATTTGAAATTCCTTCTGCTACATCGTGTATTGCCCTTGAAACTTCACTTGAGGAACCTGTCATTTCTTCTGAAGCAGCTAATAATTTTTCTTCCTCTTCCTCAACTACCTCAGAACTTTTCTTAACTTTGCTTAACATAGATTTTATTGAACTTTGCATTTTATCTAATGATTTTATAATATCTCCCACTTCATCCTGCGATTTAAAATATTTTTTTTCTATTGGAATGGTAAAATCACCTTTTCCCACTTCTTTTATATGGTCTGCTGCGTATTTAATAGGTTTCGATATTTTATTAGCTATAAATATACATACTAATACTGCAATTATAGAAAATATAATGGTGAAAATTAATGTCATAATCCCTATGTTATTTGCAGTTTTTGTAAGTTCACTCTTTTCTACAAAAGCTATATAATACCATCCTAATTTTTCATTAGAAGATTTTTGGACATTTATAAAATATTCTTTTCCATCATTCATTTTTGCACTAAAGTTATTATTTTTATATTTTGATAAATCATTTAGCTGTTCTACTTTAAGTTCTTTTATGCTTTTAGAAATAAGTCCTTGATCATTACCACTAGCTATTATTGTTCCCTTTTCGTCTGTTACAACAAGATAACCATTTTCACCTATTTTTGTTTTTTTACTCATTTGAGACAATTTTTTTAAATTTATATCAAATGTTATAACCCCTTTTAAATTTGAATTTGTATCTTTTACTTGAGCTAAAACAGACATTACCATAGAACCAGATGAAGTTTTATAAACATCTGTAAAAGAAATCTTATCTTTATTATTTTTTGCTTCATTGTACCAATCTCTTGTTCTAGGATCATATCCCTTCTTTCTTGAAATTGCTGGATACTGCATATATCCACCATTACTTTCTGAAGATATGGATACAGTCTCTATTCCATCATGAGTTTTTGTGAAATTTTCAAACTTTCCATATAAAGAAGCTTCAAAACTTCCATTTTCGAGAGGAGTCATTGGTATCTCATCTGCTTTAGATTTCTTAGCAATGTATGAAGTTACCTGATTCTCTAACTTATTTAGCTCTTTAGAAAACATATTTATATTTTCTTCAAAAGCTATAATATAATTATTAAAGCTACTATCCACTTGTGTGATTTGCTTTTCTATAGATTGTACATAGTCTTCTTTTGTTTGATTATATACTTTAGTGTACACTATAAAACCTAGTAAAACTAAACATACTAAAATCAAAGACACAAAAGAAAGTATAAGTTTATTTTTTATACTGTATTTTTTTTTCATTTCCCAGTTGCTCCTTTTTTTTTATACTTTCCCTAATTATATACTAATTTATCGTAATTTTTACACATTAATTTATATTTATTTAATTAATTACAATAATTTTAGAAATATGGTATAAAAAATATTATGATTATCCCACAATAAGCATTACATTACCTGAATTATGAAATTTCTCTAGAATGAATTGCATAAGAAGCCAAGGAACTGTTTAAATTAAATTTATTGTTCCGAGCTTTTATGCAAGTCATGGAGGAGAAATTTCATAATTCCATACCATTGTACTTTTTTGTGGTTTAATCATATTATAAATTATCAAATTTTAAATATAAAAAATTTTTATATAAATCTTATTTTACATGCATTACGTAAAAACCGTCTGCTAAAATATGCAGACGGTTTTTATTATTCTAATCAATTCCCTCTTTTAAGAAACGTTTTTCCTCTTCCTTTAAGTCAAGTCCTATGGTTCCTCCTGGATTCATGTTATAATCAGGGTCAAAGTAATTTTTTAGTGCCTTAAATACACCAAATTCTTTTCTTCCCATCTGCCCTTCCAGCCAAGGAGCAAACATTTTACCGATTCCATGATGGTGACTCATAGATGCACCAGATTTTTGAATAGCATCTAAAATACTACTATGATATTCTTTAAATTTTTCAGCTTCATTCATTCTCGTTATAAAAATAAAATATAAATTAGCACCTTGTGGATAGCAGTGTGACATATGGGTAGTTACTATAGTGTTTGGAAGCTTATGACACACTTCTCTAACATCTCTATGAACCTGTGCCATATTAGACCAATTTACAGTGCACTCTAAAGTATCCGTAATAATTCCAAAATCCATTAAAGTGTCCCTTAAATATGGATCATTAAAACGTCCTTTTTCCCAGCTCTTTGTAACATATGAAGTTAAACTCATTCCACCATGTCTTCTTGCTATTTTCTTAATGTTTTTTGCTACGTTTTTAGAATATCCATTTTCTCCATCGGTAAATCCTAAGAACAAACATCTTTCCATATCTTTATAACCACGAATTTCGAAAATACGCTGTAGTGGAGTTTCGTCCACATTATAGAGATGAAGCATTAAACTAGTTTCTTCTGGATCTGAAAGTCTAAATACAGAAGAAAAACCTGCCTCACACTGCATCATTTCCCTTGCTGCCTCTTGAGCAATCTCCCAATTCTTAAAAATATAAGAGAATCTCCTGCGATTTTCTGGCATCCAGCGAAATACTTTTAATGTAACCTCTGTCAATATACCAAAAGCGCCCTCGCCTCCCATCATTATCTGATTTAAATTAGGCCCTGTAGCTTCTCTTGGATAATGACTAGTTTGAATAGTTCCAATTGGTGTTGCATATTTTTGCCCCATTACTATATCTGTGATACATCCATAATAGGTACTATTTTGACCAGCGCCTCTTGTAACAACCCAACCTCCAACACTGCTATATTCAAATGATTGTGGAAAGTGCCCACAAGTATAAGCTCGTTTGGCACCAAATAATTTTGGTGCATTTTGTAGAGCCTCCTCTAGCTGTGGACCTGACATACCTGTTTGCACAGTTATAGTTTGATCTATTTCATTAAAGGATAGTACCTTGTTATAACGTAATCTCATATCGAGAGAAATGCCCCCCTTTGTGGGTTCTACACCTCTTGTAACACTACTCCCACCACCATATACATATAATGGAATACTATGTTTAGTGCAATATGCTACAATTTGTTCAATTTGTTCTGTAGTATCTGGATAAACTACAACATCAGGAACACAATCCACTCTTTTTTCTCTCAATCTTAGAGCATCATATCCAGTTTTTCCGTAAGCTACTGAAAGTCTACTGTAATCATCTATTGTAACAAATTCATCTCCAGCTATTTTTTTTAGAGCATCAATGTGCACCTTATCCAGCTCACATGGCTTATCTAACTTAACCTCATCAAAACCAAGGTATCCATCATACTGTTTAAAATCTTCATCTGTCATATTAAACTTTTCTTTCATAAGCTTATATAGTGATTCTTTTGGATATTTTACGAAATTAGGATCTCCCCAGCGAAATATAGAGCGATAACTATTCTTTGGTGCTGGTTCTTTTATCCATTTAGGTTCAAATTCTTTATATGGTTTGCTCATTTATCCTCTCTCCTTGTTAATATTTTTATTTTTTTATAAAGCGGCAATAATTTACTATATATTTGTGTGTAAATATTCGTATACAATTTTTGATAAGCTTCGTATTCTTCCATATTTGGAACAAATACATCTTTTTCATGAACCATAGACTTAATAGCTTCCTCATAATTATGAAATACTCCCATGGCTACAAATCCTGCAATAGAGGAACCCAGTCCTGATGCCTCATGAGTTTGTATTCTCTTTACTGGCAATCCAAACATATTGGCTGTAATTTGACATATCTCATCACTCTGAGAACCTCCTCCAGCCACAAAAATTTCCTTTATTTTCTGACCTGAGCGCCTTTCCATATTATACATTCCATCCATCAGCGCAAATCCTATACCTTCAATTATAGCTCTATACACATGAATTCTTGTGTGTACATCAGAAAAACCAATAATGGCTCCCTTTGCATTTGGTGTCACTACACCAGGGGTCCAAAATGGTTGTAGCATTAATCCATCACAACCTACTGGAATTTCACGTAATCGTTCATTTAATATACTTTCTGGAGAGCATCCTAGTCTTTCTGCCTCCACGCATTCTTTTAAAGCAAATTCTTTTTTAAACCAAGAAATAAGCCAATATCCTCTAAATATTTCTATTTCAGGGTTGTACACATCCTTTGGTACTCCTGGATAAGCTGGAAGAAATCTTTTAGGTTCAAAATATCTTTTAGTAGCAAATTGAACTATAGCCGTTGTTCCAAAAGACAGAGCCGCCTGATCCTCTTTAATTACAGATAAACCTAATGTTTCACAGCCCTTATCTGACCCCGTTGAAATAAGTGGAAGACCTACTGGAATATCTGAAGCCTCACTGATTTCTTTTGTAATGTAGCCAACAATTTCTCCTGTATCAATAAGTTCACACATCATTTCTTCTGGAATATCACACATACACCTTTTTAAATCATTTTTATTTAGCCATTTACGATTTCTATAGTCAAATGGTATATGTCCAATCATATTAGCTGCACAATCCTTCAGTTCTCCAGTTAATTTATAATTCAGATATGTTGGTAACATTACGAACTTTTTAGTTTTTTTCCATATTTCTGGTTCATTTTCCATAATCCAATTTGCAAAAGAAACCTTATATTGAGTTTTTAATACCAAATCCATATTAGCCACTTTAAGCGCCATACTAACCCACCACTTAAAAGGTTTTACATGCTTTGTTTCTCTACTATCCAGCCAAAGTATAACATCTCTTAAGGGTTTATACTCTGAATCAAGGCATACACAGGAATCACGAATTGTTGTAATTGTAACTGCAATAACATCCTCATATCCATTGGAGCTCTTTTTTTTAAGTTCTTTACCTATATTACATAATGTTTGAAAATAAAATTCAGGTTTTTGTTCTGCCCATCCAGGCTTATTTGAAAAATATGGGGCTTTATATTTATGCTGAACTAAGTTTATAATTTCACCTTTTTGATTTACAAGCATTCCCCTCATACTCTGAGTTCCTAAATCAAAGGTTAATATCAACGGATTGCCCAATATGCTCCCCTCTCTCCACTTAATATTTTCACTATATCTAGTCTTTAGAAATTGTAGTATCTTTCAATATATTACTAGTAGCTATAACATCAACTTTCAAACCTAAAACATCTTTTATTACAACATCTCCTCGCCCTATTGGAGACATAATAATCACTTTGTTAATTTCCTCCATTACTTTAAATATCATATCCTTTGGTATATCACTAGATACTCTTACTGGTAGCACTGGCACATTTTTAAAATTTGTCTTAACAGTTGTACAAATTGTTCTCATGGGGTTTGTCAATTCATTAATAGCAAAAGCTTCTCCTCTTTTGCACTTATTTCCACTAACAACCCAATTATTTTTATCTCCCTCTATGGTCAAGTTGCAGCCATTTGGACATACAATACAAACTAATTTCTTCATGCTATCTCTCCTTTCACTTCAATGCAAATAGAAGAGTTATCTTTTATATTTAATTTATTAAAATCAATTTCTAGCTTTTGCATTTCTGGTGGTCTTAAATGAGCATATTTTTTTTGGAAAACTACTATATCATCTACATTAATCTGTAAAATTGCATTATTTAGCACTTCCTTGCTTCTAAAATATAAGGTTACAACTTTATCGTCTTTAGATAAGTCAATTCTTTGAGGCACTAAATAGAGTATAGATTTGCTAATTTTAAAATCTAATAAATTTCTCTTATCATATTTATATCTTGCTGCGGCTTTTCCTGCCAGTTCTCCACTTTCTGACACATAATCCACTAAATCGTTTACATGAAGTGCATTACCACAAGAAAATATGCCTTCCACATTAGTCATGAAATCATTGTCACAAATAGGTCCTTTGGTGCGAAAATCCAATTTTACATTCAATTTCTCTGCAATTTCATTTTCTGGTATCAATCCAACTGATAAAATAAGTGCATCACATTCTACTATTTGGCTAGTTCCTCTAATGGGTTTCATTTTTTCATCCACTTCCATAATCTCCACCGCAGTAAGCCTATCCTCTCCAAATACACGGGTTACTGTATGAGATAAGAAAAGGGGAATGTTGAAATCATTTAAGCACTGCATAATATTTCTTGTTAATCCTGAAGGGGTCCTTTTAGCTTCATATACACCACATACCTTTGCCCCTTCTAACGTTAACCTTCTTGCCATAATAAGTCCGATGTCCCCACTACCTAATATAACACATTTTTTTGTTGGCATCTGTCCAAGTAAATTTGTAAAATGCTGAGCAGTACCCGCCGTAAAAATTCCTGATGGTCTAGTTCCATGTATAAAAACTTGTTTTGCAGTTCTTTCTCTACATCCAGTGGCAAGAATAATGGTATTTGCTGAGTAATCTACAACCCCTTCTCTAGTTACCACGCTAACAATAAATCCTTTACTTTTCTTTTGAATATTTGTAACAAAAGCTAATAATTTATAATCTATTTTTTCTTCATTAAACTTGTCAATGAAACGTTCTGCATATTCAGGTCCTGATAGTTTTTCTCCAAAACGCACTAATCCAAAACCATCATGTATACACTGCTTTAAAATTCCACCTAGTCTTGCTTCACGCTCAATCAGTAGTACCTCTGCACCTTGCTGTTTTGCAGAAATAGCTGCTGCTAGTCCAGCTGGTCCTCCCCCAATGACTATTACATTATACATGTTCATTTTAATCCTCCTTTTGTTTCTCCTATGGTTATATAGGAAGCGGAGTTTGATTTTTTAACTTCATTTATAGGGATATTTTTATATTCACTAATTATTTTTGCTACCAAAGGCATACAAAATCCTCCTTGACATCTTCCCATTCCAGGTCGTATTCTCTTTTTTATACCATCCACTGTATGAACTGGAATTACTGAATTAAGCGCATCAATAATCTCCCCTTTACTTATTTCCTCACAGCGACAAACTATAATTCCATAATCAGGATTTTCTTTAATTAGCTTTGTTCTTTCTTCACTGGTCATATTACGAAGAACAGGTACACCCTTTCTTTTGGGATTAAATTTTTCATTTTTCTGTACAGGAATTTCTTTAGATAATTCTTCTACTGCCATTTTTTCAACATCTAATGCTACCGCTGGTGCCGTTGTTAATCCTGGTGATTGTATACCGGCACAATGTATTAAATTCTTTGTTTTTCTTCCTTTTTCTATTACAAAATCTTCCTCAAAGGTTGCAGCACGTACTCCAGTAAAATAAGTTATAATATCTTTTTCCTTTAACCCTTTAGCAGTTTCCTTTTGTTTTTTAAACACAGCATCAATACTAGATTGTTCCGTAGCAAAATTCTCCTTTTCATAGGTTTCAATTGCATTAGGACCTACTAAAAGATTCTCATGAACAGTACGTAATATTCCTCCACCCTTTGTATGCAATTTATTCTTTGTTATTAGCTTAATAGACGCTATTGATTTAACTAAACGAGCTGATTTCTTATCTAATATTGAGTTTGTCCCCTTTCTAGGATGAATAGAATAAAATCTATCTTTTGCCATCTTTGCAATATCTTCCGCAAAAGTACCTGCCGCATTAATCACTAATTTTGGATAAATTCTTCCCCTATTTGTCATCACACTTTTAATTACTCCATCTACTACTTCCATATCTAAAACCGCTGTATTTAAAGATACCTTTGCTCCATTTTGTACTGCATTTTCACCATAAGCTATAGTAAGTCCATAAGGACATACGCATCCTGCTGTAGGATTGTATACGGCAAATGCAAATTCCTCATTTAACTCTGGCTCCCTTTTTTTCAGTTCTTTTCTGCTAATAATTCTCGTGCCTTCTACCTTACAAATATGTTTTCTTTGCCATACATATGCACGTATTATAGGATACACTGATTTTTGTTTAAAACCCACATATTGCCCTCTTCTTACAAAAGGAACTGAAAGATCACTACATACCTTTTCAAACATACTATTGCCTTTTAATACATAATGCTGCTTCAAAGTCCCCTTATTTAAGTCTATACCTGGATGCACCTCTCCATCATTTCTTCCTGATGCCTGCATAGCCAAATCGGCTTCTTTATCAACAAGTAAAATATTTAATTTCCATTTAGTAAGTTCTCTTGCAATACTAGCCCCAGAAATTCCTCCACCAATAATCAAAACATCTGGCTCTAATCCTTCTAAAGAAGCATCTTTTTCCTTTGGTAATCTCATTGATGGCATAGTAACTCCCTGCAGTTTTATGTCATTTACAACATGCATAGTGCTTTTTTTAACCACACACATCATACAAGCATCTATAATATCCTCCCATTTTGAAAGAGTTCCTGAAACAACTATGCAATTTTCTTTTATATTTACCTTTAGCATCTTATGAAATTTCTCATCTAACTTTTTTTGTAATTTCACTTCCAATACTTTATTATTCATTATTTCACTTCTTTCTTCTTAGTCGCCCACGCAACCGACTTTAACTTTAAAATATCAATTATTTTGTAAATTGTCAATATATTTGCATAAATATTTTTAATTTAATGAATATTAAAATATATTTTAATATTCATTTATGAAACTAAATAAAATAGACAAACTATTTTATAAACGTTAGGTACATGAAAAGAAATAACAAGTCAAAGATGCTGGTATATTTTGTGTCAGACAAGGAAACTCTGCCTTTGGTAGGACTATCGTCGGGTTCTGGTGACGCAGTATGACGCCAGATAGACTGGCATACTGACTTGTTATTTATTTGAATGTGCCTTATACTTTAAATAAAGTTTCACCATATTTAGGAGGTAAAGTTTTGGCAGCACCAAGAAAAGACAATGTAAAAAATTTAATATTAGACGCCACAGAAAAATTATTGGAAACAAAAAAGCTTTCAGAAATATCTTTAGCAGAAATAGCTAAAAATGCAGGAATTTCAAAAGGCACTCTATACTATCATTACAAATCTAAAAATGATATTTTATTTGATATTACTGATAAATATTTAAAAGAACAGTGGAATGATTTAATAGCTTGGACTGAAAATCCAGAAAAAGATACTTCTCTTGATAGACTGGTAAAATATGTTTTAGAAAGAGACATTTCTTCGGTAGGTATGCGTCTTCACTTCTTTTATGATGCTATGCTTGGCAACGAAGAGATTCGTATAAAATTGATGCAGCGTTATGCAGAATTTGCTGCCATTATTACAGAGAAAATTCGTGAGAGAACTGATAAAATACCTGCTGAATATTTAACTTGGTTAATTTTATTAGCTTCTGATGGATTATTTATTCATAAAACTTTGAAAAACACTAGCTTAGACGTGGATAAATTTATTGCGGAAAGCAGTCAATTTATTAAGGTTTTGTTACCTAAGAACTAATTTGAGAAATTCTATAATCAAAAAGCCGCTTGCATATTTTATGCGTACGGCTTTTCTAAATTCTAAATATGATTTTTTATACATTCTACCCATTTATCTGTAGTTAAAACTTTACTAAATCTCGTTGCTTGAATTATTAAAATAGCCTTTTGTAACTCCTTAGCACTTATTCTCCCCTGATTATTTGATATGTCAAGTGTTCCCGTTGCATCCGATAAAAATTCTACTGAAAATCCTAAATGAGATGCTTGTCTTGCAGTAGTATCACAACACATCTGGGTCATATATCCACATACTACAACTGTATCTACATTCATGTTTCTAAGTAACTCCTCTAAATTAGTTTCTGTAAAACTTCCTGGCAAATTTTTTTCAATAATACATTCATGCTTTCTTTTTTTGATTTCATCATGTATTTCCCATTCCTTGCTTCCTCTAATAAACGTTTCTGAATTATTTTCTACTTCCGTATGTTGAATTAAAATAATTGGAATATTATTTTTTGAAGCCTCATCCATAGACTTAATAATATTTTTTAAACTCCTATTAGCATGTACAATAGGTAGTTTACCAATAAAATATTCATTTTGTACGTCAATAACTAATAATGCTCTTTTCATCTCATCCTCCTCCTTATATATTAGCTGCAATATTTTATAAAAACACCTCTATTTTTAACAAATATTAACAACTCACTTTTTTAATACCTATTCAGCCATCCTAAATAATCACTATTTTTTATTTTTAATTAGCTTACTTATATAATTGTATGACAACATATTCCATTAATGTATTAAAAATATTGAATTCTGTAAATATTTCTCATGGTTTTATAAAATAAAAAACACCTTACTTTCAAATTTTTATGTATCTGAAGTAAGGTGTTGATATTAAATTTATGTATACTAAAAAGAGGTATAATACCCCTTGCCATTTCCCCAATAAACTAGACACCTTAAACTCGTTATTTCTAGCTTTTTCGTAGATTATCATATTATTTCATTTTTTATGCTACCTTCACTTTTTTATTTGTGTTATTGTAATATAAATGACTCCTGTTGGTTTTCATGCTCGCTGATACGCGTCCTTTAATGCCTTGATAACTAATTCCTTTGTCATTCTTTCACTCATCGATAAAGCGACAATTTTTTGTCCACATAAATCCATAATACTTGCAATGTATAACCAGCCTTCATCTGTCCAGAGATATGTTATATCACTTACCATTTTTTCCTTAGGTTTGTCCACGGTAAAATCACGATTCAAAATATTTTCTGCAACTAGAAGCTTGTGGTTAGAGTTAGTAGTAGCTTTAAATTTCTTTGAAACCTTTGACTTTAGCAACAAAAACTAGAAGTAAACTTCCAGTTTTTGAAAAGGGTCTGTCCTCTTACACTCATTAACATTATTAGGTTGATGGCTATGTGGATATCCCCTGCTCATTCATTTACAACCTTTGCTGCATTCTCATAGACATTCAAAAATCAGGTGCTTATGAGTAATCCTCACCAAAACGACTTGTTTTCTTTAGCACCTCTTTAACTATTTTTGCTATTTGGTCATACTTGGTATTATCAACAAGTCTAAAGTATAAGCTTTTTAAGAAAAGAGTTACATTAAATTCAATAAATAAATCATTAGGAAGTATACCTGTTTTTTCTATGTTACCAAAGCTTCTGATCCATTCCTCAATTTCCCCTACAGGAATTATATCTCTTTCCAAAACCTCCTTAACAGTCGATATCATACGCTCATCCTCGTTGTTAATATATCCATAATAATTTATGTTAATTTTTTTATATATTGAATCTAATATCTCTTTTAGTCCTTCATATCCTATTATTTGACATTGTGAAAGCTCCATTAGGGCATCAGCACCGTGGGCAGCTCCATGAGCCCAGCTTTTACCTTCTACAAAACCTCTTACATCCTTGTCCTCATTATAAAATTTCAAAACTGTATTAAAAGCCTTTAAAATATCACTATCAGATAAACGGTTCCTATGCTTATAGATTATACATGCAGCCACTTCAACGGAAAAAGTCCTATCAAAAACTGTATCGTTAATTTTCCCCAATCCTTTAAAAATATGTTTTTCGTCTAATGCTATCATAAATATGTCATGTGCTTCTTCAGGTGTTAGAACATCATTCATTATCCATTCTACAAGAACGTCAAAAACCAAGTCATTACGCATTTCACCATCAATATCCCCTATATAATCCATCAACTCTAAGGATAATTTATATGGGTTCACCCCCTCTGGTACTGTGTATTTGTTATCTTTTATATTTCTTAATAACGTCTTCAACACTTTCTTTTCCATATATTTCCCTTGTTTCTTAATATATTTCCCAATTAATCAAATGCCTGTAAAATCAACAACTAAAATGATTTTACTACAATGTGGTTATATATGTCAATAAAATATAAAGAAATGCAGAACTGAAGCATGAAAAATGGACATACTTAAACTAGGTGGTGGATAAGTATGGAAGAATACAGTAAGGGAAGTCATACTCTATATGATGTAAAATATCATATAATCTGGGTAACAAAATATAGTGGGATGTCCGAGATTGTCGTAAATCTTGGACATCCCACTTTTATTTGACGGTAACTTTATATTAAAAATAGAATGTATGACAAACATATAAATAGTAAGCAGTTTGATGCTTACCTCCTATTAGCAACAAAAACTAGAAGTAAACTTCCAGTTTTTTTGGAAAGGGTCTAACCCCTTACACTTAATGCTCTAGTGTAACTCTTATCTCTTTATTTTAAAACAATTTTCCATTTACCATCTTCTATGGGGAATTGTTTTACTCCACACAGCTTCGGATTTAACACAGTTAATCCTGTTTCCTCTCTCATCTCCCGAATTACAGCATCTACTATGGATTCTCCTTCTTCAACATGCCCACCAGGCAAGTATATCCCTTCCATTCTTCTTTTACTCTATCTTGCAATAAATATTGATTTTTTCTGTGTATCAAACATAATACCGTTAATTCTACTTTTTCTGTTCGTGCCATTGCAAGTTTTCCCCCTGTTAGAATTCCGTCAATTTAGTCAAAAGCAATTTGATAGTTTCATCAATAGGCTTTGTCCCATCGACATAAATAACGGGACAGGATATACCTTTTACCCACTCATCCGTTTTTTCCATGTTTTTCGTTACAACAGAATCAAAAAATCCCTGCTCCTGCTCATACATATCGCCACCCGCAAGGACTCTGTCTCCAAACTTATCATAAGATCGTTGCTTTACACGCTTAAGCCGAATTTCAAGAGGTACCGTAAGATAGATGACGCACTCGTATAGTGAATTGATTTTATCTCCAAGGTCGCCATTTACTGCCGATATGATAAAATTCGGATATTTAACGGTATCTAGTTTTTGTTGGGACAAAAGAATTACCGTTTCAACATGGCTTGATGCTACAATACTAATGACCATCGAGCCTAGTTCCCCCTTGGCATTAAATAGTATTTATAATATTTTTGTCTCTCGATTCTTATTTTTTCTTTAAAATATTATGGATCCTTTCATCAGATTATATTTATCAAGTATTCTTTCATTTTTTCTTTCTGAATATAATTTAGATCACACCCACATAAATGACTTTCTTTATTTAAAAAATCTATGTAGTCATTAATAGATACATTTCTTGCTATAAATGCTTTTCTAATCAATTCTTTTTGGATAACATTATCCTCTCTCATTTCTAATATTTTAATTAGTTCATACTCTCCAATACTATTATAATAAGTATATAGAGGCTCTTCTGATAAAAATTCTGGTGTGATTTTCATATTTGTAAGTAATAAGTTTCTAAGTGAAACATTTAATTTCTGAGGGATATGTTCTAGCTTTATAAAAAAATGATACTGCATATCAAAAACCATTTTTTTCACCTTATCATGTAATATTAATTCATTGTGCTTTGAAAGTTCATCAAGAACACACAGCTTAATGATTGTAACATAAAACATATTAATTGTACTCTCTGCATATAGAGAATCCAATAATGAACCAGTCAATGGTTTATGAATATACTCCATAAGCCACCTCCTTGCAAATTACTTTCATTTAACTTTATAGATGAATTTTTAATTCATAAAACATTAAATAGTTTCTGGCTAGTAATAATTTCTCTACACTTATCACCAACCACTAAACTTCTCATAAAATAATTATAATCTCTTTAATATAAAAATTAGTTCATGCCAACAATTACCAACATAAACTAATTTAAAAATTTTATTAAATTTTAAAATTATCCCTTATATATAATTTCAAATATTGGCCAGTCTTTGATTGATCACATTCAAGAATCTCTTTTAAAGTACCTTCCGCAACAACTTGACCTCCATTTTTACCTGCTTCTGGACCTATATCAATGATGTAATCTGCATCTATAATTATGTCTGGATTATGCTCTATAAGCACCACTGAATTGCCTTTGTCAATAATAGACCTAATAGCTACTAAAAGTCTTTCAATATCTTTAGAATGAAGTCCTGTAGTAGGTTCATCCATAATATAAAGCATATTCTTTTTCCCACGAATTTTACTTATTTCTTTAGCTAACCTTAATCGTTGTGCCTCTCCACCTGAAATAGTATTAATCTGCTGACCTAGCTTCATATATCCTAACCCAAGATCACATAAATATTTTAACTTGTTATATATATATGTTTGATTTTCAAAGAAAGAAAGTGCTTCTTCAAAATTCAAATCCAAAACTTGTGCTATATTTTTTCCTTTATATAATACTTCTAATACCTCACTAGTATACCTAGCGCCTTTGCACACTGGACACTCAGTTTGTAAATCCCCTAAATAGTGAACATGTGTATCTAAGTATCCCATTCCTTTACAAGATGAACATCCACCTTTGGAATTAAATGAAAAATTAGCCATATCTGTTAATCCATACTTCTTAGCATCATCACATTCTGCAAAAATATTTCTTATAGTATCAAAAATACCAATATAAGTAGCTGGTATTGATTTCTTGGATCTACTAATTGGTGATTGATCAATACAATAAACGTCTTTTATTTTTTTCATTCCTTCTATACGCAAATATTTCCCTGGAGTGATTCTAGGATCATGCAAAGTAGACCAAAAAGCTTTATAAAGAATTTCTATAGCCAACGAACTTTTCCCTGATCCAGAAACACCTGTTAAACAGACTAATCTATTTAATGGTATTGATACATCTATATTTTTCAGGTTATTTGCTTGTGCTCCAACAATCTTGATGAAATCAAATTTATTTTCACAAGGGTGTTTCATCATTACATAATCACTTCTGCGTCTTAAAAAAGGGGCAATTATTGACTTATGACTTTTCACAACGTCTTCAATAGTTCCATCTGCAACTACTTCGCCACCGTTAACACCTGCACCTGGCCCCATTTCTATAATATAATCGGCTTTTTTAATTACATCAACATCATGTTCTATAGTTATAACTGTATTTCCCTGAGCTCTCAACTGTTCTAAAAGTTCAATGATTTTTATATTGTCCATACCATGTAGTCCTACTGTTGGTTCATCAATTATATAAGTTAATCCCATTAATCCTGAACCTATTTGTCCAGCTAGTCTCACTCTCTGATATTCACCACCTGAAAGAGTATCTGCCCTTCTATTTAAACTAAGATATCCTAATCCGATTCTTATTAGTGAATTTAATCTTGTCCTAATTTCGTGTATTATTGGTAATAATGCATCTTCTTTTTCATAAGGTATTTCTATATTTTCAATAAAATACTTTAAATCACTAAGTTCCATGTTACCCAAATCATTATAGCTATACCCCATAATGTTTACAAATTGTCTTTGAGGCTTCAGTCTTGTACCATTACATGATTGACACATTTCATCACTCATAAACTTATTAAAGAAATTTTCTTCTGCTTTACTGAGTTCAAGATTTTGTTTATTCTCATAGTATTTATTTATCCTGTTTACTAACCCTTCAAACTCAACATTTTCACCAACTTTAGGAGTATAGCTGGGCATCTCTTTATCATAACCTTCTGGCCTTATCAACGGAAACCTATCCCCATTAGTTCCATAAAAAATTATCTTCTTAGCAAAGTCAGGTAAATCTTCAAAAGGCTCTTCAAATGAAAACTCATAATGTTTTGCTAAACTATACATGAGCATAAACCAAAATGAATGCTTATTGTTATAAACTTGTGTAAAGAAAGGACCTTTCTTCATACTTTTTTTGCTATTTTGTACTAATGTAGATGGATATACAACTTTCCTTAATCCACTACCATGGCACTCTTCACATGCGCTATTAAAATCATTAAATGAGAAGAAAGATGGTAGAACCTCTGCCATAACCATACCATGTTCTATACACCCATGTTTTTTGAAAAACCACTCACATTTTTTTCTTTCCTCAATATCAGGTATAACAATTCTTAAAAACCCCTCACCTTGAGAAATAGCATTCTGTATTACTTGAATCTCACTTCTAGATAGTTCTTGATGTATTTGAATTTTATCTGCAATTACCATAATAGACTTTGGTGATTTATCAACAACTATCCAATCTCGAAGATCTTTACGCTCACCATCTATCTCAACTCTTTTATAACCCTTTTTGCGTAATTCAGCAAATAATTCTTCGTATTTTTTGTTTCTAGCTTTATATACAGGAAATTGTAATTCTATAATAGTTGATTCAGGAAGCTTTTCTAGTTCTTTTATTAAATAATGAACAGAACAAATTGGGAATACGCTCCTGCAAAACGGACAGCGCGCTTCGCCAATAGTAGTATACAGATAACGTAAATATGTGCTAACTTCCGAAAGAGTTCCTATAGTAGCCCTTGGATTTTTGTTTGGCTTATATTGTTTCAAGCTAATCACAGGTGTAAGTCCTTCAATAAAGTTTACATCTGGTTGTTTGAGCTGACTTGTAAAGCGTTTTACTTGTTCTGAAAGACAATCAAGTAATCTTTTTTGCCCTGCAGCATAAATAACGTCATATGCAAGTGTGGATTTACCTGAACCACTTACCCCAACTATAACAGTATGCTTACCATGAGGTATATTTACTTCAACATTTTTTAAATTATGCTCTCTGGCACCCTTTATTTTAATGTAGTTCTCCACTATTAAAGACACCCACCTTTCCATATTGCAATACTTTATTAAATTAACTTTTTATCCTATATCCAACTTGAAAGAACTCTATATTCTGATTATTTATTTTTATTGGTTCAGCATAAATATCAACTATACCCATACGGTATAACCAATCATAATTTATTCCAAACCCATGTTCTCTTATTTTCATAGAAAACTCCTTTAAATTACCATGTTCTTTTAAATAAGAAATTATAGGTCGATAAACTTCCATTGTATTATCTTTTAAATATTGATAACACTCCTCAAGTATCTTTTCAATCATATCATTAGTCACAGATTCATTTAATATAGGTTCATATATCTTTTTAAATAATTCCGGCTTGAGCTTACTAGCTTGAGCTATAATTTCCCTTTCTGGGAAAGAACGACTCCTAGCTACTTCCAACCAAGCTATTCCTTGAACAAGAGGGAACATAAAATAAGCTGCATTTGCACTATCTTTTTTAACAAGGAAATTTTTTTGTGCTTTGTTCAAATAATATATAGCCTCTGAAAATCCTAATAACATTTCAACTTCTCTATCCCGATCTCCAATATAAAAGATATCCTCAAAGTATTCTTTTAAGATTTTATCTTTTGAAAAAAGCATAGTGCTTTTTGATAAGGCACAAAAAAAGTAATCCGAAACATTTGCACTCTCAAGATAGGTCTTAAAACTATTCCTTTTTCTTATATTAACTACTACAGGAACATTATGCTCTAAGAGATAATAATCACAACAACCTTTATAACTGTCATCATATATAAGTAATATTTGCAAATCGGACCATTCCCAAATTAAATCATGACTCATACTTCCAATTAAAAAACCAGCTATACACTTAGGGGCACTTTTAAATTTTTCAACAATGCTATTTAAAGCCTTTTCAAACTGTAAACGTAACTCTGCCTTCTCCATAACTAATTTGAACACCTTCTTTCAATAATATATATATAATATTTAAATCAAAATGCTTTATATAATATAGTTTACTATCCTCTAAATTAAAACATTTCTTAAACAATTCATTATATTTTTTTCTGAATCAATCAGTAAACATAATTCTTTTAATTTTTCTTCACTAATATCAGAAATTTTTACAGCATATATTTCCATAAAACTCCTCATTATATAATTTTATTTTTACTATAATACAAAAATACTCAATATTCATATTTTTTCATTAATCTCTATTATATAACATATATGGTAATTATTTTGTTGTTTCTTGTATCATATTTACTTTTTTTCGTGACAACTTATTAACTTTTTTTCATTTTTTTGTAGAAATAATGGTCATTTACTTATATTTTTACGATTAGTTTAATCTTATTATTTTTATTTCACAAACTACTCTCTTTTTGAACTTTAAATAGTATATAGATCATTAGACAAAATATTCTATGTATTTATCTTTCAATACTCCTTGTATAATGTAAAGTATATTGGGAAACCCTTAGGTCTCCATTTATATTAATGTCTAATTTAGAATTTCTAAAGTATGTCAAAATGACTTAAGCACTTACTTGCACATGATATACTTTACGCTATTGCTGGTGTTTCAAAGTCAGATGTCCTTTTGTTAAAGGTAAAATTAGCAGTTCTTTAGTGTTTTCAGCTTCTTTTTTCATAATGATTTCTTATTAGATTTAGTAAACAAATGCGCCTGTAAATTTACTGATTAAAATATAAATGCATATTATTTTATAAGTTTTACTTTTATGTGTTTTTTCAACAATCCGCTGGCAAAACTTCCAACACCAGATAATATTATAATAATATTCATTTTTTTTGTTCATAGTAAGCCTCATTATAAAATAATATTAGTCAAAAGGTATATAAAAAGGCTAAGTTTCGGATCATTAACTGACCTTCCACTTAGCCTTAATGTTATGAAAATTTCTTAAAAATAGCTATATCATCTATATTTTGCTCATTTTTAAGCTAAAAACCACAACATATTGTGGTTAAACCCTATTTTTTCTTCTCAGAACTACAATTCGTCATCAGTACTACCGTCTCAACATGGGTGGAGTTGATGGAATTGATGTCTTGGGCTGCTTTTTTTAACCTTACGTTTACGGGAACATGCCAATGGGTTTTTGGCTGATTTTTGAAAAACCGCCGTTCACGGGAACATATCCACGGAAAACTTATTTATGGAAACATATTCACGATATTTGCGTTGTGGGCAACATATTAACAGCAGCAAACTGAAATTTCTTACCTTATCCATCAGTTTCCCAAGCCATCTTGGATTGAGAGTTTAATAGTGATGTCCTTAGTGGACTTTTAAAGCTTATGTTCGTAGAAACATATCCCTGTGATTTCAGCTGTCTTTTGAAAAACTGAGGTATAAAGGAACATATCTATTACATTCTTTATAAAAAGATGATACATCATGACTATAACTACAAACACAGAGTATAATAATTTTAACAAAATTCAGTTTAATTAAATATAATTTAATCTGCATCACTGTTCATTCTTTTACTAAATATCAATACTGCTAAAATAAAAATTACAGTTGCATATCCTATTACCCACCAAAGATGTGGAAACATTCCACTATAGTTACCTGCAAGTGCCGATTTACCAGCATCAACTGCATGAACAAAGGGGAGTGCATAAGCAACCTGTTTAAAAGTTCCACCGACTAAATTTAAATCGAACCATGTTCCAGATAGCCATGCGGCAAGATTTGTAAGTAAAGCACCACAAACTCCCCCAACTTGTTTATCTGTAAGTAAACTTCCTGCCAATAACCCAATTCCTATAAAAAGAATGGATGTTGGAATGAGTACAATAAATACAATCAATACATTAACGCTAATTTTAAGTCCAAGGAAAAATGCTGCAATAAAACAAATAGCACTCTGCACTATTGCAAATGGCAAAAGTGGAAGTGAATAACCAAGTATAAAATTAGCTCCAGTAAGTGGAGATGAGAATAATCTCATTAAAAATGATGTACTTCTATCTTTTGCAATAAGCATTCCAGAAAATGTTGATATAAATGAAAATCCAAAAACAGCAATTCCTGGCACAAGATTTTCGATTTCAAATAAACTTACTGGGACATTAGACTGAATAATAGAAAGTAAAAACAATATAGCCAATGGAAATCCTATACCGAAAGCTAAGTTTAAAGGATCCCTTAAAATTTCCTTAGCATTTCGTGAAGCAAACGCTAATGTTTTCATATAGATACACCTCCATCTGTAGAAAGAGCAATAAATGCATCTTCAAAATTTTGTGCATTTGCACATTCCATAAGTTCCCTAGCTGTACCGACTGCTTTTAGTTTGCCTTTTGTCATAATACCAATCCTATCTGATAGAGCTTCAGTTTCTTCCAAATAATGTGTTGTGAGAATAATAGTAATTTTACCTTTTAATTCTTTTACCATAGTCCAAAGTTCACGTCTGGCGATGACATCAAGACCAAGGGTAGGTTCATCAAGAAATAAAATCTTCGGGTTAGAAATAAGAGACATTGCAATGCTTAGCCTTCTCTGCCAACCTCCTGATAATGTCTTCGCTTTACTTTTTGCTATTTCCGCAAGTCCAAAACTTTCAATTATCTCATCAGCTTTTCTTATAGCATCTTTTTTGTTATTGCCGTAAACTTCAGAAATCAATTGTAAATTCTCCTTAACTGTTAAATTTGGTGCAACTGCTGTTTCTTGCGGAGACACAGCTATTTTTTCTTTTACAGCAAAGGGATTTTTAACTATGCTATCTCCAAGTAGTATTGCATCACCACTTGTTGGGCTACACAAACATGAAAGCATTTTAATTGTTGTTGTTTTTCCGGCTCCATTTGTACCTAGCAATGAAAATAATTCTCCTTCTTTAATAGATAAATTAAGCTTGTTTAATGCTACTTTTTCTTTGTACTTTTTTTCAAGGTCTATGGTTCTTATCGCAATCATTTACCTTCATCCTCCATCTTACTAACATTTTTTATTCCTTTTGCAAATTCAGTCAAATGTTCATTATTTTCGTTATTTTCATTTCTATCAGGCTTATATTTACCGCTAAATATTTCATCAGCCATTTTATCAAAGTAATCAAGTCTCTGAATAGCTATTCCTCTTTCTACATCTGCGAGTAAAAGAAGTGTATCATCTGGTTCTATATTAAACATCTCCCGTACCTCTTTTGGAATCACTATCTGTCCCTTAGCCCCTACCTTTACAGAACCCATATACTTATCTTGTTTGTCATTTTCTCGTTTTTCCTTATTGTTATTTTTCATATAATATATCTCCTTTCTTAAAGGGTATGTTAAGTCATACGTGTTATACTTGTATAACTAATTATACTTAAGTAATCATTTCATGTCAATAAAAAAGTAGGAGTTATCATAGAGTTTTTTCTACGAATTCTCCTACTTTATGAAGAATTTTACTTAATTGCTAAAGAACTTCTTATATTTTGTTACATCCATCCCATCTTCTCAACCCTACGAATTTATCTATTCTGTCTCCTCAACCCTACCTAATTTCAGACTTATTTTACCACAAAAAAACATCCTCGATATGTTTCCATGAACACATATCGAGGGCTTAGGTTGAGTGGACAGATTTACTTTCATTTTATGAAACCCAGTATTTTCAAGGCTTTCCGAGCTTTACTTTCTAGACATCAAGACAACTGTCTCCACATGCGCCGTCATAGCAAACATGTCCACCGGCCATGCCTCCTTGGCTATATAGCCCTTCTTATTCATATACTTAAGGTCTCTTGCTAAGGTTTCTGGGTTACAGGAGATGTACACCACCCTTTTGGGACCCATCTTCACTATAGAATCCATAAATTTTTCGGTGCTACCACTTCTTGGAGGATCCATAATAACTACATCTGCACTTTCACCTCTACATGCCATGTCTTCCATAAATTCTCCAGCATCACCTGCATAGAATGTGACATTATTAATTTTATTTCTCTTTGCATTAAAAATAGCATCCCTTACAGCATCGCCATTTAATTCAACTCCAATAACCTTCTTTGCATGTTTACTTGCTATAAGTCCAATTGTACCAATGCCACAATAGGCATCAATAACCTTTTCCTTTCCTGTAAGCTCTGCAAGCTCAATGGCTTTTTCATAAAGAACTTGAGTTTGGATAGGGTTAACTTGATAAAAAGAACGTGACGAAATCCTAAAAGTACACCCTAAAAGCACATCTTCAATATAGCCTTTACCATATATGACCTGCTCCCTATCTCCAAGAACCATACTGGTGCTTTTATTATTTATATTTAGTACAATAGTGGTTATCTCTGGATGCAATTTACGAAGCGCCTTTACAAAGTTATTTTTAGATGGAAATCTTGTGCATGCCACCACTAAAACTACCATAATCTCGCCAGTTGAGAATCCTTTTCTTATTAGCACATGCCTTAAAAGTCCCTCTCTTTTATCCTCATCATAAGGATTTATTTTAAAGGACTTTAAAAGTCCACGAATAGAAACAATTATTTCATCTGCTTTTCTGTCTTCAATATAACATTTTTCCACAGGTATTACCTTGTGAGTTCCTGCCTTGTATATTCCAGAAATTATATTTCCACTTTTCTCTCTATGAAATACTGCATGAACCTTATTTCTATAATTATAAGGATTCTTCATTCCTATTACAGGATGTACATATATATTTTTTCCTAACAATTTTTTAACTTCAATTTCTTTATCTTTTAACTGTTTTTCATAAGGTATATGCAAATTTTCACATGCTCCACATTCCTTGTATTTCGGACATACTACTTGCTTGTTCTCTTTTGAATTTAATTCTTTTTCTTTTACCTTAGTATTTTTTTTGCATATTGTTTTATTATTCTCTCTAGTGGTTTTATTATTACCTCTATCAGCTTTATTATTATCTCTAATAGTTTTATTATTATTTCTAGTAGTTTTATTGCTACCTCTAGTAGCTTTATTGTTATCTCTAGTGGTTTTATTTTTCATACAAGCATTTCTCCTATTTTTGTAATTACATTTTTATTTACACTTATTTTAAGTCTGGATACTTCTTAAATTTTATCAATTTCTATCTTCTTGTGCAAGAAAAAACCTTTTGCCAAAAGGCCAAATCGCCTTTAACAGGATAACTTTCTTTCTAATATACTATAACGTAAATTAGAAAGAGGAGTTTTGTTGTTTATATAATCACATCACAGTATTACCCATTAAGTAACTATGTTTTTCTCACGTACAAAATAAAAGATTTATTTCTTAACCCTAAGTTTATTCCTTAATAGGATGGTATAATATTCTTAGTATTATTCTTAGTAATATTTAATATATTAAAATAATGCTATGAAAAAATAATCCATAATGAGGTGAAAAAAATGAAAGGCCATATACACAATTTAACCATCTCTGATTATGAGTGTTCATTATATCTTCCCTCAGAATACTACACAAGCCATAAAAATTATCCTGTTGTATATATAAATGGGGATTCTATAGAACAAGAATTTATGGAAGATATAGAACCCCACTTTGGTGCGGACTATGGCGAATTTATACTTTTAGGCATTCAGTCAAAAAACTGGAATAAGGATTTTACCCCATGGCCTGCTAAGCCTCTAACAAAAAAGGGCGAGTCTTTTGAAGGAGGTGCCCTAGATTATCTTAATGTTCTTACAAATACTATTAAGCCATTTATGGATGAGCACTATAAAACAAAACCTGAACCTTCAAATACTGCACTTATTGGATATTCTTTAGGAGGACTTGTTTCATTATACGCTCTTTATAACTTTGGAGCCTTTGGTAAAATAGGAAGCCTCTCTGGTTCATTGTGGTATGATGATTGGATAGAATTTATGAATTCTCATACACCTGTAAATGTCTCTGCAAAGGTATATATGTCTCTTGGCAAAGTGGAGGAGAAAAGCCGCAATAAACGTATGGCTAAAGTAGGAAGTTGTACCCGCGAAGCATTTGAGATATTAGAAAAGCAACTTTCATTTAAAGAAAATATTACACTTGACTGGAATGAGGGTGGGCATTTTACAAAAATACCCTATAGATTTAAAAAAGCATTATTATGGCTTATGAAAGACATGCATAAATTTATGTAAATTAAATTTATGCATTCTTCCATATAAGTCATGTAAATATTTTATATCTAATTTATCTAAGGATTAACCCACAATAAGTATTACATTGCTTGAATTATGAAATTTCTCTGGAATGAGTTGCATAAGAAGCGAAGGAACTATTTAAATTTAATTTTAGAAATTCTTCTTTTAGACAGATAAAATTATCGTAAGCCTGGCAAGGACGCCAGGCTAGCGAACCTGAGGCAGGACGCTGAATGTGAGCGTTAGATAATTTTATATGGCTAAAAGATTAGAATTTCTTAAATTAAATTTATTGTTCCAAGCTCTTATGCAAGTCATGGAGGAGAAATTTCATAATTCCATTACATTCTACCTTATTGTGGGTTAATCATCTAAGTATATATTTTTAAGAAATACTCCGTAACATGATTAACAATCAAATAAAATATTCCTAAATATGCCCATGAAATGACAGTAGTTTTAGCACACAACGCTATTCTATTTGTTCTCCCTTTATCACCCTTTGCTGCTATGGATAAACACTTTGCTGCTCCACCTATACCGATAATAGTAAGTATCAAACTTTCAATAAATATTATTGGTATAATAAGACATGCTGCTGCAAATAACCAAGCCCACCATTCAATCTTAGATTTTTCTTCCTTCAGTATATTTAGTGCACCATATTCGTTTACCGTAAGATTGTATTCATATGCTAATTTATTTGAAACTATATCCAAATTACATTGCTTATCCTCCACATTAAAAGATAACTTCACTTGATCTCCTAATAAAGCTCTCTTTTTCATAATAATTTTATCATCACAATACAGTAAACTTTTTCCACTAAAAGCATTATGTTTTAGCTTAATTATATGTTTTATATCATCATTATTAAGTTCCCAACATACTATCTTCATGCCGATTCTCCTCATTAAAATTATTTTTTATCAAAATAATTGCTCCTTATTAACTTATCTCCTAAATCTATTGTTTTAAGTGTTTGCTCCTCTTCTTCTTTAGTACCTTTTCCAATAAATTTACGAGTGGCTAAAAATGTATAATTTTTATTAGTCTTAACTAAGATACGTCCCATAGCAGTATGACTAAAATCTTTTTCTTCTATTCCCATTAAATATGCTATGGTTGGCATAATATCTAGCTGACCACCATTTATATTTATAACTTCACCTTTTGAACCTTTACTATATACTATAAATGGAACCTTCATATTTTTCTCTGCCCACCATGAATCTGAAGGCTTTATTTTTGAAATTTCATCTTGATAAAATTTATGAACACCAGTATGATCCCCAGTAATAACTACTACTGTGTTATCTAAACCAATCTCTTTATCTATATTTTCTAAAAATAATCCAATATGTTTATCTGTATAATGAAATGCTTGAAAACTTGCACCTAATTTAGTTCCTCTAAATCTTTTTTCTAAATTCAGTTCCTTTAGGTTACTTGGTAAATCAAAAGGACAATGACTTGTTAATGTAACCATAAAAGTATAAAAAGGCTTCTTTTGTTTTGATATCATTGGTACAACTTGTTTTAAATAAGTTCCATCACTAATTCCTAGTCCTATAAACTCATCTCCCTTAAAAGAAGATTCATCAATACACTTATTAAAACCTATGGAATATAGCGCTTGCATCCAATTCCAATAGGCTCCCTTATCTGGATGTATCGCCAAGCTTGAATATCCTCTATTTTCCAATAAATTTGGTAAAGAATTATACTTATTTGCTGGGTAACGGAAAAAAGTACTTCCACTCCTTACAGGTGAAACAGATGTATTAATCATTAAATCACAATCGGAACTTGTTCCATTCCAAACCTGCTCATAAACATTAGGAAAATACATACTATCCTTTAAAAGTTTATTTATATTAGGAGTAATCTCTTGTCCATTTATTTTCTTCCCTATCATAAAGCTTTCTAACGATTCTACTTGCAAAACAATTAAATTTTTACCCTTAAACATACCTTTATACTTATTATCTGGTAAGTTTTCTTGTTTTTTATCATACCACTGTTTAATTTCTTTCTTTTCGCTATCTGATAAAACATATTCTTTGCACTCATCAAAATACACGAAAATGTCGTTAATATGATATCCTATTGGACCAAGATTTGATAAAGTTTGATTAGGAGACCAACTTCCCTTCCAAATTCTTTGATTTTCAAATCCTCTCCCATAAACATCTACCTTATAATGGTCATAAACCACATAAGTAATGGATATTGTAAGAACAAAAATAAATAGAAATACATTTCTTTCTACATTTTTATATAATTTTTTATTTCTTACCGCTAAGAATATAAAAAATACTATGTCAATTATAAAAACTAAATCAATTGTATGAAACATAGACGCAATGGAGCCACCTAAATTATCTAGATTGGCAAACTGCTTTAATAAATGAGGAGATAAATAAGAGGAATATCCTCTGTAATACCATATATCTGATACGAATAATATTGTAATAATAATATCTAAAACTATTAAACTCCAAATATGCCCTCTGCCCTTAAACATAAAAGATATGGATAAAAACATTGCAATAAAAGCTAATTGCAAAATTATCGGTGGAACACTCATAAATGCGTGTATAACATCAATCTTAGAAGCATTTACACTTGGTACAATACATATAAAAAATAATCCTTTGATCATTAATGCTAAAAGAACATATTGAAAAAAAATATCACCTTTCAGTTGCTGCATATTCTTCTGCAAATAAACCCATAAACTTTTCTTTACAGGATGTTTTAAGTTCATTTGTATATCATTCACATACTTCACTCCTAACTATATCTCATGTCCAAATCCCTCTAAGCACAAACATAACTATCCTTCACAAACTATTATATAAAATTACATTTTGCCATTTGATAATACAGTAAATGTAGCAAAAGACTTTTTGGTTTACTATTGCATCTAAATAATTATGTATACTTATTTATGTTATTTTTATTATGTTTCCAGTATTATTATATATAAATTTTTCTTTAAATTCATGTTTAATTTTTTCAACAGCCTTTTCTCCTGTGCAATGAGACATTCCTAAAATTTGTATATGATTTCCTTTTAGAAAACCAATGGTTTTACTTACCCTTAATTCATCAGCTTCTATTAAATGGGTTCCCCCTATAACCCCATAGATTGGCATACCTGTTCTTTTTATAATTGTCTCTAAAATATTAATTACTCCTATATGGGAGCATCCTAATATAACCATAAGACCTTTACTCGTTCTTACTGCCAAAACTATTTCATCTGAAAAATTATCCAATACATAATTTTGATCCTGCTTTATTTTAAATTTTTCGCTTATGGTTTCAAACTTATTGTTTATTTTAAAATTAGTAAATATCATTATGTTTTCAGTAATATAAAATATATCTTCATTAATATATTTTATTGGGATATTATTTTGATTAACGAATTCCTCATTAAAAGAATTTCCTATATACTTATAAGTTCCCTCTTCTATACATTTATACTTATTGTTAAAAAAATCCTTTCCTACAAATAACTTATATGGGGTTTTAACCTTATCCACTAGTTTTCTAAAACCTCCACTATGATCATAATGACCATGGCTTAATATAACATATTTTAAATTACTTAAATCAACATCTAATTTTTCAGCGTTATTTATAAATTCTCCACCTTTACCAGTATCAAACAATATATTCACTCCATCAACTTCCATATAAAGAGACAATCCATGTTCATTATGTAAATTCAAATCACTACTAGGATTATCTTCTATAAGCGTTGTTATTTTTAGATTCATTTTAATCACCAACCCCATTTATTATTCTTACCTAATTTCAGATAACACCTATGTTAAACTAATCTTTTTGTCAATTTATATTCTATCATATCTTTTGCACTTTTTTCATTTACAAAAACACCTTCAAACCTTTCTAAATTAAATCTTTTACCTTAAAGGGCCAGACCCTTTTCAAAAACTGGAAGTTTACTTCTAGTTTTTGTTGCTAATCTATTTAAAATAGGAAAACGGCGGCTTTAAATAATATTTTAAAACCGCCGTTATGACTTAATTTTTAATTTGAGCTCACAATAACCTAAGCATCAAAACAAATTTTTTTCTTTCCATTATCCGTTAGTTAGGATGTGGTTATAAAAACAATGAATTCTTCAGGTGTTGGTATATGGCCATTGCAAGGAATTTTTTTCTCACATACAGCTCGTTTTGAATACTCTTTAATCGCTTGCTTTGAGTATCCTTCAATTTTTCCCCACCAATTATAAAGCCAATCTGTTATTATTTCAATGAAATCAGTGTCTTCCTCCGTTACTTTTACTATTTTAATTCTACTCATTTATAATAACTCCTTTTGTTTTTTGCTAATTGATAAGGCAACCATCAACACAACCACTTCCGCTACAATCATTACTGCTATAGAAAATTTGCTCATCATACCAAACGGAGATTTTTTGTGCAAAGTCATTGATGGTGATACTCTAGAAGAAAAATATTTAACTGATAAATCCTATCCTGATGGAAGTATTTTTATTGCCAAAGAGCTGTATGATATGAATATCAATTGTCATTTGGTTCCCTTTGAAATTCAGCTTCTTATAACAAAAAATGAGAAGTAGCTCAATTACGGCTTACTTCTTATTATATAAAAGCACTAAACTGCTCTATATCCTTGATCTATATATTTTCTTGCTATTTACACTTTATCTTTAATTTGAGGTTTGATTTTTTATTAGTTCTTTAAGTATTGCTATCTCTAGCTTGGCTTTTTTCACTATAGTTTAATTATGCGCGGGACAAAATAGGAAACATCATCTGATTATTCACAAACAAATTATCTTTTCCTTTTAGAACAAAAAGTGTTGTATCCTCTTCATTAAGAATTTGAGAATTAAAAGTAACATTTGTTTTAGGCGTAAAGCCAAAAACTACTGTGCGTATTTGATGTCCAGCTACCCTAGACACTACATCAAGCAGAGTGCTGATGGTAGAAAAATTAAATAAGGATATTATACGCTTAAAGTTATATCTAAAATAGCAATTCTATGTTATGGATTATTCTTTCTATATTCGTCAATTCTTGATTTATTATCATAAGCAAGTAAATACTCATTATATTTAGAAGCATCATAGTTTTGTTCTAATTTTTCTTCTGCTTCACTTGCTGAAAGGCCTTTCCTCTCATTAAAAGTTGAACAAGGATATTTGGAACAATCTCCACAATGATTTAACTTTTCATCTATAACGCATTTTCTTACTGAACAACTTGTATCAATAAGTTTTCCGTCTTCTTTCTCACACCTACAACCATCACAATATATATCTTCTACCGGAATGTCAAGGTCATAATATTCCTTCCATACTTTTGAAAGTTCTTTTCGCTGGTCATTATCTTTTATGTTTGGTGCAAATGCTTTGCATAAATCGCAACAATATCCACATCTTGTTACATTCATCATAACTATACTCTCTTTCTATTTGGTTTTTTCTTTATCAATAATAATCTTTTTATGTCTTCGATTATTGTGCCATTAATTATGTCTATATATAACCATTTCCCGTCATGGTACTGATGAGTATTATCATATAAGTTAATAATATATTCAGAGTAGTCTATCCTTGATGTTTCAAATTCTTCCCGTTCACTCTTTCCAAAAATAATTAACAAACGCATACCTTTTTCTCTTGGATACAACGCACAAAATGTTTTCCCACTTTTACGATACTTTAGTTCAAAAACGCCTGTTTTTCCCCCACCATCCCATAATATATCCATATTGTAATTATTCTTTATAAAGTTGTTGATAGAACACCATGTTTCAAATATATCCTCTCCCATCAACTGATTCAATTCTTCATCTGTTGGTACTTTTTCAAGCATAAGTATATCTCCTCCCATTTTAATAAATTGAAATAATTAAGGCTTCTATAATTATCACCTTAGATAAATTATATAGCTTGTTTATATGCAATTCAAATGAATATTCAACATAATGGAAAATATTTAATTTTTATCCTTAATTCATAAAAATATTTGAGTATAAAAACAAGAGCTTACACATCAGTAAGCTTGAACCTTTTGATATCATAGACAATCTGACCTACGGACAGTAAAAAAGGCAACATAGGTAAGTAAGGTTAAAGTTAAATATTGAAGGTAAAATTACCAATAAAAAAGTATAGAAAAAAACATAGCCAAGTCCTAAAATATAAGTTGTTACACCAAAACAAACTTATAAAACAAGAGGAAGTGGCTATGCTAAACAATCAAGAATATATTACAACAGAATTAAAAAAAATACTATATGAGATTCTACCCATAACAATCAAAAGATTAAAAAATCTTGTTTATATAATCATAGGAATAATTTTATCAAAGTCAATTGTAATCTCAGATATATCTGAGAAATTAAAGGATGATTTCACAGGTGCATATGTATCAATGATATACTTGTAACAATAGAAGGAAAAAAGAAAATTAAGTACCTAAGAGACATAACCCCTATAAAAAAGGTATAAAGAAATTTAATGGAATTTTGTTAAGTACTGAAAAATCTACATGTAACTTAGCAGTGTGTAAAGCTGAAGAATCAGAGGATATTTGGTATTTAGCAACTAATATGGATAGTAAAAAAGCTGTTAGAAAATATAAAAAAAGATTCATTATAGAAGAAATGTTTAGGGATTTAAAATCAAATGGATTTGATATGGAAGGTTCATGGACAGATGTGTGTATTTTTAAAATCTATATTTATGCTTAAGTATAGCCTATACATGGATAATAATATTAGGGGCAGATTGCTCTAACAATAAGAAAAGCAAAATTATAGGAGCTACAAAGAAATTAAAGAACAAAATGGTTAGAATATATAGCTTATTTAGTTGTAGCATAAAATGGCTCAATAGATGCTATGATTCTGATAGTAAAAAGTACAAGCTTAAATTTGATTTAGTACTTTATGATATATAAAAATTATAGAAAAATTTAACATTTGTTGATGTGTAATAGGAGAACTTTACGCTTATATACTTCCATAAATTGAACATAAATATATATTTATTATCTTAAGGATAGTATTTTCTTAATTTACAATGTTAATATGATGACAATATCAAAATGAATCCAGTTACAAATTTACCTGTTTTATCTTCACTGTTAGTTCGTTTAGATGAAATTTGTGTTATTAAATCTATTAGGTTATCATAAGTAAATACTTCACCATTATGAGAAAAAATTAATTGATTCTTGAAAATAACATTTGATTGTAACATTCTACAACATTTTAAATATTCCTTTTAAATAACTATAAATATTACAATATATTTATATTATTCATTAATATATAAAATTAAACATAAATTTCATTATATACAATTTAAAAACACAAAAAGACCATGAAGTTTCAGCCACATTAGCCTCTTCATGATCTTTCTCTACCTTATATTAAATTTACAACAACATATCCCCTTACACCCTCTCAAATTCCAACTCTTACTTTAACACCATTAATTTCTTCTTTATTCTTAAAATCATCACCTTTTGTGTTAAAGTTAAAAAAACTAGTAAAGTGCATAAATTCAAGGATTATAAGGTATCTTTGCGACGTAGTCCTACTACGTTCTCCACATGTGTAGAGTGCTGACTGTAGAAATTTTTGAATGAAACCATTTGGCTTACCTTGTTTCACTTTTAAGAATATCTTAACTTTATTACTCTACTAAATATTATTATTGGCTGGTTCATTCTGTCCAATAATATTCCCTTCATTGTCAGTAATAAAAGTACCTTTTGTAGTATCTAATATCACATACTGATTATTCCAAGGGTCTCTTACAACTGCACATTTTCCTATTTTTATATCAAAAGGTCCATATATAATTTGGTCTCCTGCTCTTTCTATTATTGCGTCAGTTACCGAATCTACTTTAATATCAATTTCTTGGGTGTTACGCTCATTTTGAATAACAATTTCTGTTATTCCTTCGCTCATTCCAAGACCTACTGCTGAATCTGATTTCCATATAACTCTCAATCCAAGACTATTGCAATAATATTCAATTCCCTGTTGTATGTTTGGAATATAAAGTTGTATACAGTCTATGTTTCTAAATAATGGTTGTTTTAATATGTCCATAAATACACTTCCTTTGATGATTAATCAATTATTCTCAATAACTTATATGTGCGCACCAAATTATAGTCTACTCATGTGCTAATGATAACGTTTCTAATTATTTTCGTTATCCCAATCTCCAACCAATGGACTATTTAGAATCCGATATTTACGATTTGAATTCCATATAGAAATTAACTTATTAAAATTCTTATCAGGTTTCAGCATTAATTTTGCTAAATCATCAATTTCTATTAAATCATTTTCTGTTAGTATATCAAATTTATCATCTATATAACATGGCTGAAATTTATATGAAATTTCATCATTCATCAATGCATGAAAATCATAAAAAATTGCTCTGATGACAGCTTTTAAAGAGTTTGTTCCCAATGCATCTGCATATACAAAATGTTTTCCATCAACTTTTCCGTTTCTGATATTTAACCATGTATCAGCCGCCCAATCAAATTGATTATTAGGAATATCAAATTGATTAAACCCTAATTCTTCATCATTGAAAAATCCATCTGCGTCAAATGTAATCCATCTATTTTCTCTTTCGTTCCAGTATTGATTAATCCAATGGTCAACACTTTCATTTTCATGAAAATATGGTGCAAAACCTGCCCTTGAACGACAAGGAATTCCTTTTGCTTTTAAAATTGCAGACATTAATACAGAAACATATCTACAAGTAACTACTAATTTATTTTCTATTGCTCTTTGTAAGATAAATCCTCTATCATCTAATCGAAAGAGCTCAGCTGTCATTGCTACCGCTGTCAATAAAATATCATCTTCACAACGTAATCTATACCATGGGTATTTTGTCATATCACCATATATCAATTTTTCATTTGCACCTGTGTTTCCTTGCTTTAATGTTACACGATGAATAACCTGTGAACAAACTAATTTTCCAAGTTCTGGAACATTGTCTGGTAAGCCCTGGTAATACTCTTTATATGGTC
Source organism: Haloimpatiens massiliensis (assembly GCF_900184255.1). Classification (NCBI taxonomy): domain Bacteria; kingdom Bacillati; phylum Bacillota; class Clostridia; order Eubacteriales; family Clostridiaceae; genus Haloimpatiens; species Haloimpatiens massiliensis. The sequence continues at coordinate 234,034 of NZ_LT854636.1, forward strand.
CTGCATACGAATACGTACCTACTTGTCTGTAATGTTCAAGAATATCTTCTATCATCTTTTTTTTACTCCTTTTCGTTTTATTTAACAATCTAATGTTCAACTTCAGAATATCATAATCTTCAGAACATTACCTGATAATTCTTGCTTTGTTTTGTCAGCTCATTTCTATGTACACTATATATAATAAAGCTATAAGCTAAATAAACTACTTTAAATGAGCAAAAACGCTTACATTATTTTACATTATTTAAGCACACTTATTATGCGATAATTTAAGAGCATCAAAAATAGCATTTAAACTAACTCCTTTTTTATATTGAGAATACACCCAAGCAATTACTTCTTGTTGGGATTGTTTACGAGCTATTTTTAAACCTTCTCCAAATTTAGAACAATCTGTACTTATGCCAAAAGTACAATAAAGATAAGTCAATTGAGTTAAAATCCAAAATCTCTTTATGGCTTTTTCACTACGAACTTGATAATTGTCAAAACCTAATTCCATCTTATTTTGACGGAAAAATACTTCAATTGTCCAACGTTCACGGTATTGAAAAAGTATTTCTTCTGTTGTGAGATTTATATCTGTTGATATAAAAGATTTTAATGCTTTTTCATTATAGAGGGCTTCTTTAGGATAACTAATAAGAATTACAACGTTTTTAAAACCATTGATTTTGCCCTCATATCTATAAACATAGTAAGAGTGCTTATTCACTGTTACGAGGTGAAAGTCTTCCTTGTTTATAGTTTTAGCAAAACCATTAATTTTATGGTTCATGCGAGAGCATTTTGGGTATATAATTCTATTAGTTTTTAATGTTCCTATATATTCAAAACCTTTTTCCTTTGCTGTTTTTATAATTATTTCAGCACTATACCAACTATCCCCTAAGACGAAACCTTGGATAGGTGGTTCGGGTAATGAAGATATTATATTTACAGCAATATTAATCTTAGTAAATTTTTTATTATCTTTATCGACGTTAGTCTTATCATAAAGCGTTAGCTGATAAGGAATTGTAACATCGCCACATTGTAGTAAAACACCTACAACTTGGTGTCCATAGACTTTTTTATTTTCTAAATGTGATTGATGGAATTGACACTTTTCTATAGGATTTTTAGCCCGTGACGAAGGCTTTGTCTTCTTACAGATAGTATCATCAATAATCACATAAATAGGCTTTCCTGTATCACGAGATAACTGCGAACTTTTGTAATGCTCTCAAAATATAATCTTCATTCCATGGGCTTTTGGATAAAAATTGACCTATGGATGTTCTATAAGTACTCTGATAGCAACTTTCAGCTATATGAATAACTTTGCCATCATACCCACGACCTACGGCTGCAAGATAAATTCACAAACATGTTTTAATTGAGGCAGTGTTAAATATAACGATAATCCAAGTTTAATTATAAAATTGTTAATCTCTTTATTGTATGGTATATTATTTTCTGTAGACATTTATATTCATCCTTTGTTTATGTTTTCTAGCAGAAATATAATACACTAGGATGTTATAAATGTCTATTTTTATTCCATAATTTATTATGAAATTTGCTCATTTAAAGTAAACTATATTTTTATGATATAATAAGACAAATATTAGCAAATAAAAACAGAAGGTTTTTTTACCTTTATTATAGGATAATACGAGGAGGAATTAATATGGACTGGATAAAAGGTTTGCAAAGAGCTATCAACTATATTGAGACAAATATTTTGGAAAACCTTGATTATGAAGATATTTCAAAATATGCGTACTCGTCAAGTTTTTACTTTCAGCGAACATTCAGTTTGCTTACTGGAATAACAGTTGGTGAATATATCCGAAATAGACGCTTGACACTTGCAGGGATTGAATTATCAATGTCAAAATCAAAAATCATTGATATTGCTTCAAAATACGGTTATGACACGCCTGAAAGCTTTTCAAGAGCCTTTACTCGATTTCATGGCATAACTCCCTCGGTAGCTCGAGAATCGGGGGCAAATTTAAAATCATTTAGTCCACTGTCAATAAAAGTTATTCTCGAAGGTGGAGATACTATGGATTATAGAATTGAAAAAATAGAAGCTTTTAGAGTAGTTGCAAAAGTTAAAAGTTTTTCTACAGATGATACTATTAACAAAGTAAAGATTCCCGATTTTTGGTCGGCTTGTTTTGCCGATGGCTCTATAAGGAATCTTCAACAATTTACTAAAGGCAATCCTTCTATCACTGGTGATGGAATACTTGGAATTTGCGATAGTTCTCTTAATAATAGTGAACATTTTAATTATGCAATAGGCGTAGAGACTAATGAAAATGAAGTGCCAAATGGATATACAATTATTGATATTCCTTCGGCAACATGGGCAGTATTCAAATGTATTGGTTTTATGCCTAAGTCTATCCAAGATATGTGGAAGAGAATATATAGTGAGTTTTTTCCACAATCTGATTATGAACCTACACAAGGTATAGATTTTGAATACTATACACAAGGTGATAACAGCAAAGATAATTATATTAGCGAAATTTGGTTGCCAGTAAATAAAAAAAGCATAAAATATGGCTATAAAACAAGAGCTTATATATAGATAAGCTCTTGTTTTGCCAAACATTACAAATAGTATATCATATACCAAATTAATTAAAGAATCTATCAATATTCAAGTTTTTTAATTTTAACTGTCCTATGTTAAGAAAATCTGATATACGATAACCTAAATTATCAATATTCACAACGGTACTTTCTAATGCCTCTAATGTCTTTTTTAACACTTCTTTCCTCTCTTTATTTTGTACACAGACTTATACATTAATTTCAAATAGCCTATTAATAAGTATTAAGGTGCTGTTCAAGGTCTATTAAATCTTTATAGCCTTTAGAAATATTATATAGTTACCCATCTTCAACTCTACTTAATTCATTGAAAATATTATTTTTAATTTCAGTCTTTTTTATAGTTCCATATAAAAACCATAAAAAGTATTTATAACTTAATTCTTTCTTTAGTATTAGTTCGTCAGCTATTATATCCTTTTGTACTTCACATATAAAAGCCAATTTACTCAAAATTGTACCAGTAGCAGGTTTATATGCTTGTGCGTTTTCATTTTAAGTTATATACATTACCCCATTACGAGATAATCTTACATACAAATTTTTATTTATTTTAGTAATGATAATTAATTCAAGCTTCTCCATTTCTCTTAAATCTTTCATTACAGCAATCTTTTCTTTACTTGAATAGTAAATTATATGTTGCAGCAAGTTCATAAATGATGAAATATCAAAAGAAGATTATGATACCTTCAAATCTTCAATAGATTTTAAAATTAAGGAACTTACCGAAAAAGAACAACAATATAAAACATTTATTGCTGAAAAATTTAACACAAACCTTCTAAATGAACTAGACGGGCTAAAAAAAAAATTATTGACTTAAAAGAACTTACCCCAGAAATCTTAAATAGATTTGTGGAACGTATAGAAGTTAAAACAGTTATCTCCTGATTTTAGAATTTCAACATACTACTAATATTAAAACTTATTAGTGGTTATTTTCCATTTTCAAAGCTAAAAATCTACTAATTTCTAACGTCTTCTCACATATCATATAGCAATTCTTATTTCGATACTCCTTTTTATATTCTAAAAGAATAGTAATTACAAAACTACTGAAACACTGGTAAAATCAAGGTTTGCGACGACATAGTCGCACAACTGTCTCAACATGTGTGGAGTTCGCTATAGGAACACACTTCTTTGTCATTTTTATCTACATCTAATTCTAACACATCTTTACCTTTTAATGAATGATTCATACCAGAATTAAATATAAAAGTTATCATATAAGGATCTATGTTTCCATCTTCATCAGTTCCACCTAATATAATTTTATTAACTGCACTTTCAAAAACTACTCTATCAAATTCTTTAATTGGTTTATTACTATCAAATACTTTTCTAAAACTATTTATTCTTTTTTTAATATCAATGCTATTTTCATTAGAAGCATCTAAATCAACTTTTTCAACTTTAAGCTTTTCTAATGCTGTAGAAAGCTCTGTGAATTTAATTTCGTAAGTAGCTTTATCAATTATTTCATCAATTCTCATATCCACTAGCTTTTTTAACTTATTTTCATAAGAAGTAATTTCTCTTTCAATTCTTTTTAATTCTTTAGCTGTATTAGTGTTATTAAGAGTATTTTCTACAGTTTCCATGAACTCTGTAACTATATCTTTATTTTGTAGACAAAACATATTAAAGGCTTCAAGAAAGGCATTTTCAATAATCTTTTCATCTATCCCTTTACTGTCTGGACAATACTTTTTACCTCTCTTAGTAGATACACAACAATGCCAAATAGTTTTTTCATGAGTTGTATTACTGTGCCATCTACGTCTACTAGCTGTGCCTCCACAAAATCCACATTCTATTTTACTACTGAAAGCAAATTTTCTGCTATACTTTTCGCCTCTTCCTTTATTGTTACTATTTACGCTACGTTTTCCAAGTATCTTTTGAGCTTCATTAAACATTTCTTCTGATATTATAGGTTCATGATTAGAGTTTATATAATACTTCTCTTCTTCTCCCATATTATCAAGTCTTCTTTTGGATATTGGGTCAACAGTAAAGGTCTTCCCTAATAATAAATCTCCTTTGTATTTTTCATTAGTTATAATTCCTCTAACTGAACCATCATTCCAATTAGTATTTCCTTTTTTAGTTTTATAATTTAACTGTGTAAGCTCTTTTGCAATAACAAAACATCCTGCACCTTCAATATATCTTTTAAAAATATATCTAACTATCTTTGCTTCTTCTTCATTTATTGTTATTACTTTATTTATTGTATCATAATCATATCCTAAGCAACCATTAAATCCTATAAGCTCTCCACGTTTCATTTTCATTTTTAGTCCCATTTTTACATTAGTTGAGATAGATTCACTTTCTTGTTGAGCTAATGAACTTAGAATAGTTAATAACATTTCTCCATTCATTGTTAATGTATTGATATTTTCTTTTTCAAATAAAATTGCAACGTTATAATCCTTCAACAACCTTACATATTTCAAAGTATCTAAAGTATTTCTAGCGAATCTTGAAATTGATTTGGTTATGATTAAATCAATCTTTCCATCTACTGCATCATTTATCATTCTTTGAAATTCTACTCTTTTATCTGTTTGTGTACCGCTTATCCCTTCATCAGCATAAATATCAACAAGACTCCACTGTGGATTAGCTTCAACCATATTTCTATAATGCTCTACTTGAGAATTGTAACTAGTTAATTGCTCTTCCGAATCAGTGCTTACTCTACAGTAAGCTGCAACTCTTAATCTATCTATCACTTTTGCATTACGTCTATCAATTCTACCTTGACTTGCTTTTATTACTTTAACATCTGCCATCTAAATCGCTCCTTACAAAGTGTATTCCTATAACTTATTAGTTTTAATTATATATATGAACATACATTGAATCAAGCATTAATAATCATAATATTATATTTTTTCATCAACTCTATTTTAATAGTGTTATATTCTTTATCTGTAATAAGTTTAAGCCCAAGCAATTGATTTAACATAGCTAACTGAATACTATATTTCATATTGTTATCCATTAAAACCATCTCCCCTACTACAAAAATTTTTAATACCAAACCAAAAGATTAAAAACAGACCTTTAATCCTTTGGTCTGTTATCAATAAATGGGCTAAAGGCAAGGCATTAACCTCACCTATAGCTCCTTATTTAATAAGCATTGTATTTGTCACACCTCCCCAATGCTGGGAATACTTTAAGCTACTTGTGATTAGCAAGTATCATAGGACTTTAACCTCTCCCACAATGTGGAAGCCACTCTCCATGGGATACCTAAGACTAAGTGGAAGTATCATTATTTTCCTGTGCAGATCATGGCAATCAGATTTATCAAATCCGTTTTGAGCAAAATTTATCGCTATACTTAATAAACAAATTTCTTTATTAAATAAAATTTCGAAATTTTATTTATGAGTGTCTTGGCGTTTTCCTCTTGTTGCTTCCAGCTTTAACTGCTGCACAGTAACGTACCTAAAGTATTGAATATTCAACTATCAAAGAACTTGTAAAAGCATTTATAAAAAAACGCCCTCACTGTATAGCCTTGGGAGACGATTAAATGTGACAAATTTAAAAAAGTTTTTATAAATTTTTTTTAAGCATTAATTTTAACTTTGCCAAAGCCCTTATATGCTTTTGTCTAACAGCATCATTTTTAAGTTGAAGCTTTACTGCTATTTCATTTAAGGAAAACCCATATCTATATCTAAGCTCTATAACCTTAAAATCTGATTCATTTAATTTCTTTAAAGCTTTATATAGGTTTGAATCACTAATAAAATCAGTAAAATCCAATAGCTCATTAACTTCTTTTTCAATTCCTAACGCATCTTTTGCATATTCAAATTCAATTGGTACATCATACTTTTGCAAGTATTCAAGAGAAAGATTATGTCTGTAATACCTCCTTTCATTGTTTTCTTCTCTTTTGTCCTCCTCTTGGAGAACTTCCATAAATTCCTCATAATTTTGTTGTTTTTCTTCTTTTGACATTTTTAATTGCTCCTTTCTGCCTGAACGCAAAAAGGAGCCGCACGAAAATCGTGCGACTCCTTCTGTGTCAGTTTTATATTTTATTTAGGAATTTTGGGTATAAAAAAAGCCCTTAAATGCAATATAGTTCTGCATTTAAGGACTTTTTTAACTCCTCAATATCCTATTGTATATATCTTAACAGTATCAAAGTATAGTGTCAGTACCAAAGCTGTATCTGTTTAGTCTCAATCTTGTATCATATCTATAGTTTTTAAAGCTTGGACCATATTAGGAAATAAATATCCCCATAATATAGTTCCTAATAAATTAATAGCCTTTTTCTTTTCCCTATAGTATGTAGCTCTTGAGCAACAAAGATATTCTATTACTTTATTCTCTGAATGCCTACAAGGTGTAATATAAATTTTATATATCAATGTATAATACCGTTCTCCATTATCAGGGTAAGACTTTAGAATTAACAATGTTTTATCAATTATTTCTATTATACTTTTACTATCTTCTATAGATTGAAGTCTGCTTTCTAACCTAGCTTGCGAAATGTAAGGGTCTACCTCTACCAAACTATATAATAATTCGTCTAATTTTCTACTTGATGATTCATAATATTCATCATTAATTTCTTGAATAGAATTATTAATTCTCCACAGTACCTTATTATAAAGTTGTAACAATAATTTTGTATTGTGATATATATTAGGGCTAACTTTCCTTTCCATTATTATTTCGCTATTTACTATGTCATTTTTACAATGTTTAATTGTCGCTAAAGCCATAACACTGATGCTCCTTTCTTAATTTATGTTGACAGTAAAATTGTTCTAATATAAAATCATATTATGAACTTTCGTTCTAATTTAAAGTATAAATTAGAACTGAAATACTGTCAATAAGTTTTCAGAACATTCGTTCTTGTAACAATTGCAACTTACCCATAATGGAGGAAAAGAAAATGAATTTTGGTAATAAAATAAAACACCTTCGTAAAAAAGCTGGTTTATCTCAAGAAGATTTAGCAGCTAAACTTGGTGTTTCTCAAAAATCTATATGCAATTATGAAAACAATACTAGATTTCCAAAAGGACAAAAAGTAATTAAGGGATTAGCCGATATATTTAATGTAACAATTGATTACTTGATCTCCGACACCGATGATACTACATCTAAACAAACTCTTTTTATCTCTTCTTCAAAAGATGAATTCGGCTATAAAGGTAAAAATGAAGCTGAAATGTTAATAGAAAGAACTGCTGCTGTACTAGCAGGTGGAGAATTGTCTGAAGAAGATAAAGATGCTTTTTTTCAATCAATAACACAATTATATTTTGAAGCAAAAAATAAGGCTAGAAAGAAATATAGTAAAAAAAACTCAAACTCTGAAACTGAAATATCTAATACTCCATAAAGGAGAGATATGTGCTTATGAGGAAGGTAATAATAAATGAAGTTAATAGGTTAATTAAAACATACCACACTAGGAATCCATTTGAATTTGCTGAAATGATGAATATTGAAATTGTATATCATGATTTAGGTAATTTAAAAGGGTACTACTTCTATCAATCAAGATTTAGATTTATAGTTATTAATAAAAATATCTCTGAAGAAATGCAAACTGTAATATGTGCTCATGAATTAGGACATGATAGATTTCATCAACATTTGGCTAAAAATGACCCTATAAAAGAATTTACTCTTTTTGATATAACTTCAAAGCCTGAGCGTGAAGCCAACCTCTTTACAGCAGAGCTTTTAATACCTGATGAAAGTATAATGTGTTTAGTTCAAGGGGAATGTACCTATAGTTCTATTGCTGCACAGCTAAATATGCCTATTGAAATTGTTGATTTTAAAAGTCAGATGTTAAGATATAAAGGTTTTGAAATAAATTCCTTTGGTACTGCTAGGGGAAATTTTTTAAGAAAATAGATTTACTTAAGAGGTTACTGAAAAACTTTAAGCTTTTCAGTAACCTACCTTATTTTAGATGATTTTTATTATGCAAAAAATAAGCAGCTAATATCTCTAGCAATGTCTCTAGTAATCACCGTTCATCCCATCTGTATAACGCGTCATTACTTTAGCGTGTCTATTTATAATTCCAATGCCTCATAAAGAACTCCCTAAGCATTACCTTTATGGCATTAATAACTTTATCATCATTTCCAAAAATATCCCACTCAACATAATTTTTATAGGTTTACGCAAATCTTTAACATGATCTACAGAAACATGATTTTGCACAAATATCTCAAATCCAAACGTATAATAATCACAATATACTATATTGATATTGAGGCTCTACATATTTTAGTATAATAACCTTTTAGCAAAGTCTGAGGAATAAATCTGTATATGTTTATAAATCTACTATATATACAATGTAAAGTAAATTTATAAGTTGTGTTTTTTATATTGAAATACCTATTAGTTTGTCGGCAGGCATTATGAGTAACTTTGATATTCTTTTATCAAACTGCTCAAAAAACTCTTTTGTAACCTGCCCATGTGAATTTTCATCTTCTACTTCTAAATGCATTACATATTTTATTGATTTCACAATTCTGGTTAAAGTTTTTGGAGGATCCCCGTTTCTAATTGAATCCATATCTGTAATACTATGAGTTCTTTTCATAAAGCTATAATAGCATACTCCCTTATAATCTGTTAAAAAAACTTTAATCTCTTCAACCATAGCTTCAAATTCTTTTTCCATCTTTGGTTGCACTTGAAAAATACATGTTTCATTTATTCTCATTCATTTTCCTCCATTTAAAATAATTTAATTTTTGTTTTCTGTCTTAGTATCATTAGTATTAACAAATTTCCATTGATTAATTTACTCCTCTTAATATCAGTAAACTTAACACTATTATGCAAATAAGATATTTTACAATTATAAATTTATCATTTTAAAATAATTTTCAAAGAAAACTTGATTACTAGTATCTCTATTATAATAGTTCTTTACAACTTCTGGCCAGTTTTCTTTATTTACACCGTATTGAGATAGAAATGCAAAGAAAATTCTCTCTATACCCACAGCAAAGCAACCAGTATATATCTTATTATTTGGATTTGCCTTTTCTGATATATTAAACTTGTAGGACAAGAACTGACTATGTAGATTAAAAGAAGCCACAGCTAAAAAGTCATCTTTATTTACTCTAAGCTTAAGCTCATATTTTGATCCAATCATTTTCTGAGCATTAATACGATTTGTATTATTTGCAGTTAAGAAGAATGGATCATTTGCAGTTTCACATACACCCTTAAGCTCTAAATCTTCTATTATATTTATTGCATACTGTTTTGATTTTTCTAAAGATTGTTCTACATAACTCTTTGTTCCTAAGAACACCAGCTCCCTCATATTAAACTCCCATAGTCTTTCAAATGGTTTTTCGTATTTATTTTCGTATCTATACACTTGGCCTACTGTGGTTACACATTTGTTATCAACTTCTGTATTTTCGTAATCCTCATAAACATGATAGCAAGCCGCAGGAGTTAATGCATAATCTGATTGACACATATACTTACCTAATTTTTCAGTTATTTTATCTTCATCATTCATATCCTTGAAATCTTCTTTAAAAGAATTAAAATTGTCTACTGTGTTTTCTAACCTATTTACAAACATAAGAAGATGAGGAAAGGATCCAAAATATCCAACTTTGTTTAAGGTCGTAGATTTAATTAAAGTTGGATATTTGTTTGATTCTGCGTTAAATTTATATTTACCTATACTCTTAAAGAGTTCACTAAAAAAATAGAATAGCTCAGTAAAAGGCTCTTTTATGCAAACAGTACCTTGAGCATACGGTTTTGCAACATCCATCTCTATCATCTTTTCAAGCACATTTTTGCTGTCTCCAACAGTTTCACAATCATCATGCCATGCACATTTACACTTTATATTTTTAAGTCCAATTATATCTTTTTCAATTACTTCATTCACATAGCTTGATAACAAATCAGTATCACATTCATCAGAAACCTCTAATTGCATACCAACTATGTCATTGCCCTTTATATCTATTTCATAATTAGTTATGCCTTCAGACATATAGTATATCTTTTTATATATTTCATCTTTAAAATCAACTTTAAAAGAATTTTTTAATGGTAAATATATTTTTCTCATTATTAACACCCCATCTACTATATTTTATTTCTTATAACAACCAATATTTAACTAATATTTGCCCAAAGTTAAAGAAAAAATATGCATATTGGGACAATCAGGCAGTATAAGCGCTTTAATATAACTATCGCTATTTATTTTGTAGTTCTTTCCAAATATATGTACATCGAAAGGAACTACTACTGTCTCATTGTTAACCACTTGTGCACGTTTACCTGTCCAAGCAATTTTCTCATCAAAATATGGTGCATTTTTACACCAATTTGACATCTGAATGCATATTTTTTCTATGGTACCATCTGTAAACTCAATTATTAAATCCTCAAAGTGGTCTCCTAAATCTGCACTTCCTAAAACCATTATACAATCATATGCATTTTCTTTAATTTCAATTTTTTGCCCTAAGCATACTACATTATCGAAGTTATTATGCTTAAACCCAGGAATCCTGAACTTCATATTTTCTATACATAATTCTGACTTATATTCTAGCTCATCAAGCACAAAAAATTTATGACCATCTGAAAATTCTGCAATTTGATTCGATAAATCTGACATCTCGTTTTGCTTTTTAACCTCACCATAGCCTTTATTATTAAAATATTCTTCTAACTCAACAAAGGTGTATTTGTCAAGTGAAAATTCCCCCATATTTCAGCTCAAAAGTCCCCCACTAAAAATAGTAAAAAAATATAATATTTGAAAAATAAATATTTAGTGGGGTATAATTTCACTATTGTTTTTCAAGCCATTTCTTTGTCTCTTTTAATCTATATGAATTACCATTCATATTCACAATATATGCTTTATGAGTAAGTCTATCAATCATTGCAGCAGTCATAATAGGATCTTTAAATATTTCATTCCACCTTTCAAATGATAAATTTGTAGTTATTATTGTTGACTTTCTGCCTGCTCTCAATGATAGATGAGTAAATAAAAGTTCTGACCCTTCTTTATCATAAGAAATATAGCCAAGCTCATCAGCTATTACTAAATCATATTTATCAAACTTATTTTCAAAAGCTCTCAATGTCTTCTGTGAACGTGTTTCTTTCAATTGAGTAACAAGGGTAGGTACAGTTGTAAACAAAACTTTATAACCGTCTAAACAAGCCTTTATTCCAAGGCCTACGGCCATATGAGTTTTTCCTGTCCCAGGATTACCAGCTAAAATAACATTTTGTCCTGTATTAATAAATTCTAGCGAATTTAATATTTTTAATTTCTTTTGAGCATCATCAGGTAAATCTTCAATTATAAGGTCTTCAATATATTTTTTATAAGGAAATTTTGCTAATCGAATTCTGTTTTGTTTACTCCTTTCTTTTCTCAAAGTGCATTCATTTTCTAATAATTTATATAGAAATTGTTCATAGCTTATATCATTGATACAAGCTTCATTTATTTCATCCTTAAAATTGGTTTTTATAGCTGGAAGCTTAAGATAACAAGCTAATTCCTCAATATTTTTATGTAACTTTTTTTTACTATTCATATTACAGCTACCTCACTATTAAAATCTTCTATAGACTTAGGTATTAAATTTTTATACATTCCAAGTAAGTTATCAGATTCAATTTCAATATTCATATTTGAGTTGATAATATTATTTGAAGTATAGTTAACATTATTTCTATTACATATAGATTTTATTTTTTCAGTTGTTATATCTGTTGGATTTATTTTCTTTAACAATTTTATTGCATTTTCAATATCCGAAATACTTTTTTCACCTATAAACAAAAGTAACTCTATAAAATCTTTTTCTCTTTTGTTATAATAGGTATTGTATATTATTTGAATTCTAGGATCAGCTTGTTGCATTGCAGTGCTTGAAGCTAATGATCCTGGTTTTCGTTTAAGAGTGTTGAGATAATGTTCTATTTTAATAGACCAGTCATAAAAGCCCAATTTTTTTTCATGTTTAGCAATTTTTTTATTATCACTAAAACAGATAATTTCATTAGAATATATTTTTATGAATATTCTTTTTCCAACATACATATCTGGTACAGAATACCGACAGGTATCCACACATATTGTTGAATACTTATCTACTCTAGGTTCTTCTATTCTTGCTGTATCAAGCTTAGGAACATGCGGCAGCATGTGTTCTTTTTCCATACTTAAAATTTCTTCTGCACTTTGCATAGCTTTTAATTTTTGAGGTTTATTATTTAGTTCACTACATATTCTTTCAAGATATTCATTAGCTTTTTCTAGGGATTCAAAGTTATCCTTTTTAGCAAACGATTTACGTCTTACGACTTCTACACTCCTTTCAACGTGACCCTTTTCATTACCTAATCGTACATTGCAAAATCTAAATTTAAAACCATAATATATAGACATTTTAAGCAGCGCGTCTGTTGGCTCTTTTTCAGTTGGACCTACAAATTTTTTAACAGCAACTTTCATATTGTCATACACCATTGTTTTGTATACTCTGCCCACATTTTCAAAAAACAAAGCATGAGATTCTTGAAAACATTCCGTATTTTGCTTAGTGAATAATTGAGCATACCTATAATTTCCTTTTGCAGATGTAAATACAGCCATTTGAAATTTTCTATCTATGCCATCAATAGTAAGCTTAACTTCCCCCCAATCAAATTCACAAACATCTCCAAGTTCGTATTCAGCTTTAATAAATGCTTCTGATCCTTTCTTCAGTAACTTATTTACATAGATGCATACAGTTGTATAACTTATATCATATCCATCTTCTTTTAACGCTTCATATATATCAATTTTTTTCTTTTGCTGCTTATGCCTACCGGCATGTCTTTTTTGCTCATTTTCTTTAAGATATCCTTCTATTTTATTCATAATTTCATCAGTTAATTTTTTCTTCTTCCTATTTTTACAGTTATATTTAGGTTTCTCTACAATACTATCCTGTAGCTCCCTTATATCATCAACTCCTCCTTTAGAATTTAAAAGTTCCTGTCTATTTGCTTCATATTGTTTAATATATTTTCTAATAGTCTTTCTATCAATTCCTGTCTCTCTGGCTATCGCCCTTTGAGACTTTCCTTTTAGATATGTTGATATTATGATGTGTTGTTTTTCTTTCAACATGATCATCTCCAATTCCCCCTCCTATGATATCTATCATAAGAGAGTTTACTTTAAGGTGGAGGAGTTTTCAATTAAAATGATGGGGTAATTTTAGATTAACATAAACAAAAGGTATGTACTTTAACTTCATTACAGTCATGCTCGCTTTTTGCTACTTCACATCCCACAATTTTTTTGTCTAAGCAAAGGCAACATAAATCATTAAAAAGCTCTTCTTCTAAATCTGCAAGTGTTCTTAATTTGTCACTTACTCGACTAATAATGGCGTTATCATTTTTATAAAATGCTTTGCACAGCAAACCAAAAGTAGAACTCCATCTATCTGCAATGTTCTTCATTCTATATGCCATAACTTCCATATCTTTAACCTCAAATTTATCTCTTATGAATTCAAATACCCTTGAATATTGCTTTCTCTTATTAGAAAGGGTATGTATTTTTTTGAATATTGATGATTTTAGAGGAGTATTCTCATATCCTCTTATTTCTGTTGAAAAACATATATAACTTTCAAAGTCATCTGCAAAGGACCTTAATTCTTCAAAGGTCTTACCTTCAAGAGTATTTTTCATATACTTAATAGTTTCAGAAAGAATATCCTTCCAATTCATATTATCTAAATCCGAATCAGTGATATGAATAGTGTAGAAGTCATTATATCCTTTCTCTATATAATCGAAGGAAACCTGAACTGCTTCTTGGGCAAATTGAGTATCAACAATTGAAAATATTTTATTTTCGTTATCAATATCAATAACCAAACAATAATGCATTGTATGTGATTTATTGTAATCTGTAACATACCATGGACAATAAAAAGTATCCATACAAATAATTACTGGTCTATCGTTAGAAATCTCTTCTTGGATGACTTTTGAAAATTCATTAAATAACTTTTTATCATTATAGCTCATAATCACACCATGATATTTAGCCAAGGACTCTAAGGATTTTCCAAAGGTACTATCGGTGATTGCATTACCAAAACTATGTTCTTCTTTATATATTTCTCTATTGTACCTAAATAACCATGAATATAGCGACATCAGCTCACAACTTCTTCCATAATATTGGGTTACTGAATTTATTAAGTTTTCTAAACAATTATATGAATCGTCATCTATAGCTTTAAAATTTGTTATCATAATAATAGCAAACCTCCTAATAGTTTATAGATTTTTACTAAACTACTGAAATTATTTATTTTATACTTTCTTTTTTAACTTAGAAATAATAGCATTACGGGTTTGCAAAATGTAGAGCTTACCAGACTCCACAGAAAACTCTATGTCTTGTGGTGCTTCATAATGTTTTTCTAACAATCTACCTATTTTTTCAAGCTCAAAATAAAGTAATGGGAATCTTTCTTCAAATACTTCTATTGAATCAGGATTTTTAATACCTGAGACAAGCTCTGCACCTTGGGCGCAATGCAAATATTCTCCTACAATTTTATTTGAACCATCCATTGGATTCTTTGTAAATATAACGCCCGTACCAGAAATATCATTATAATTTCCAAAAACCATCTCCTGCACATTAACAGCCGTTGATAAATCATCAGATATACCCTTAATTTTCCTATACATCACAGCATTTGGCTTAAGCCAAGATGCAGCAATTGCTTCTACCGCAAGCAATATCGTCTCTTCTATGTCCTCCGAAAAATATTTACCTGTTTTTTTCAGTATTAAGCTTTTATAATTATTAATCAACTGAAAATATTCTTCGGTACCTAAGTGGCATGTATTTTCTTTTTTTGCATCGAATAAAAATAAGTTCTTGTAATTCATTAATTCATCTGTGGATACATCATAAACAACTTCAGCAAAACTTACTATAAATTGCTCATAGGTAGTAAATAAAAAACTTTTGCTATAGCCCTCTTCAAGCATTTCTCTCACTAAAACTTCATTCATACCAATATTTAATACCGTATCCATCATTCCTGGCATGGAATGTTCAGCTCCTGATCTTACTGCTAAAAATAATGGAGCTTTTTTATCGCCCAAATACTTATTAGTTCTTTTCTCTATCTGTTTAACACTTTTAATAACTTCATCATTTACTTCTTTCTTATATGTTCTATTATCTTTTAAATATCTGCTAATTGCCTCTGTAGTTATGGTACATCCAAATGGTACGGGAAGATTAATTCTGGTCATTTCAGCTAAGCTTGAACCCTTTCCGCCCAATAATTTACGCATATTTTTATTTCCTTCATCGAAAAAATATATCCTTTTATCCATAGGTTACCTCTCTTAATTATTCACTTGTAATAGCTTTTATGCTTTTAGGTCTTCAAGCCCCATTACATTATCAGAAATGAGTTCGAAAAACTTTTCTTCTTCTTTAATAATTTCTTTAAAAACTTTAATATATTTTTGCTTATAGCTTACTAATGAGTTTTTAGATAAATAACACTTATCACAGAGCATGTCAACCTTTGTCCAAAGTTTCGATAAAGTATTAGCTTCATCAGAAATTCTCTGTAAAATATCATTATTGAACCTTTTTGCGAAATAACCTATTAAAACACTATAGCTAATTTTTTGTAAAAATATAGGTCGTAATAGATGTGTAACAAATAGTGGCGCATATTCTTTCTTCTGCTTCATCATCGATTCTGCCATTTCATCATAAGTATCGATAAATGAACGAATTCCACTAATATTTCTATAATATTTTCTTCCATTTAACATTACAAAATCATTTTCTTTCATCTCTAACATGGTTTGAAAATGTTTTTTAAGGATTTCAAGCTCTAAATCCTTAATATTATCTTTAGGATTTATTTTCATATACTGAAAACTGTTATTCATATCTTTATCATTATAATCAGAATGAAGTGCTTTCATGAAATCCTCTAACTTAACTTCACCTACATACCTATAAAACTTATCAACTAAAAGACATTTTTCATTTTCAAAATCAATATCTACTAGCATTGATTTATGTGTACCGCTATGGAAGTATAACATATTAGCATTTAATCTTTTGTAATCATCATAAAAATAATATATATCACAAGGAAATATTACTGGAATATCCTTATCAAGAAACTGCTTTTTTACTTCCTTAAGGTCCATATTAATATCAAAACTATTTATTGAAAAAGCAGCACTGTTTTCAATTGATTGATCAATATATGCATAGTAATCTCTTAAAAACACAGAGCCTGTTTTTCCAACAAGAATCAAAGGGTTTTCTTTTGAAATATTCTCTTCTGGAGGTAACGCATTAATAAAACTAGTAAATCCATCTACATTATAGATAAACTCGTACAAAGTATAATACAAAGCTAAATACATCATATCATTTAGCTCTAATAACCCGGAGTAATTCATACTAACGCAGTTCAGTCCTATACGTAAATCTTTATCTAATGAATATATTTTGCTTTTTAGGTATTCGTCATTTCTATTTATCAAAACACGCCTCCTAATTATTTTTATTTGTAACCAATTGTTACACTTCAAATTTTAACTATACTCCCTTAAGCCTTGCATGCACATCATCTAGCAGCTCTTTTGCATCTATATTTTTTTCATGAGGTTTCTTTAATAATTCGCAGGAGTACTTCTCACAGTGACCACAATTTTTAACTTCCCTTTTTATGCCGCATACTCTAATATCGCAATCTGCAGCAAATGATATCACTCGATTTTCACAATCACAGCACCCATAACATTTTATACTATCTTCTGTTAATGGAAATTCCTCAGTTGACCATTCATAAGCAATAGCTCTTTTCTCTTCTAAATTGTTTTCAATCGTGGCCATGTACACTCTACATTCTGAACAATTAATACCACAAAATCCAATATATTTTTCCATATTCTCACCTTCCTATTTCATCTTCTTAAACCTAATTATTTCCTATAAACGCCCGAAAAGCCGATAGCTCTAAATTCTTCAAAGTTTTCTTTACCTATTATTTCATTTATACAAACAGCATAAGATTCTACAAAAAACTCCTAATTACACAATATTTAAATTTGACATAAGGCACTGGAATTCTTGTAAATTCAACTGCTGTTCACTATCACATAATGCTTGAGAGGGATTTCTATGAACTTCTACCATAAAGCCATCTGCACCTACAGCTAAAATTCCTTTTGTTATTTGAGTTACTATATCTTTTCTACCAATTGAATGACTGACATCTGCGATAATTGGTAAATTAGTCTCTTGTTTTATAATTGGAATACTAGATATATCTAAAGTATTTCTTGTGCCAGGCTCAAATGTACGAATACCTCTTTCGCAAAGAATAATATTTTGATTACCACTGCATGCAATATACTCCGCTGCCAGTAAAAACTCTTTTACTGTTGCACTCATACCTCTTTTTAATAGTACGGGTTTTGAAGATTCACCTACTACTTTTAAGAGCTCATAGTTGTGCATATTCCTAGCACCGATTTGAATTATATCCACATATTTTTCAAATAGTTTTAAGTCTTTAGTATTAACAATCTCAGTAACAGTTATCATATTGTATTTCTTACCTATTTCATGTAAATACTCCAGCCCCATTTCCTTTAAGCCCTGAAAATCATAAGGTGAAGTTCTTGGCTTAAAAGCACCACCTCTTATGTACTTTACTCCCATACCTTTTAGATGTTTTGCTGTTTCATCTAATGCCTCGTAGGATTCTATAGCACAAGGGCCTGCAATAATCATAGGCAATGTAACGTCCTTTTTAGTAATGCTTTTGATATTTTTTATTACTGTACTCATATCAAGTAATTTTGTCCTAGTACTTTCTTTTTTCAAATTAATACTTTTAAGCTGAACCTTAAATTTCTTTAATTCACTATCAAGCATTTGATACAATTCTGATTCCAACTGAAATAAATCTTCCATACCCGCATTATCTATAATTCTATGGTTAATCTCCTTCATTAAACTAGAATGAGCAAGTACTAATTCATTAATTTTATCATTAACACAGTTAAAATAACCAAGAACTTTATAATCGCTTTTTTCCAATATAAATCACCCTTTCAAGACATTACTACGGTAAAAACCTTTTAAGTCTTCAATTCTATTAAATGTTTGAAATGAGATTCGTTTATAATAGCATTTTGAAATAAAGCTCATAACATTACTAGGTCCCATTTCTATAATGCTATTAACATTATGCTCTAAAATCCATTCAATGGTCTTTTTCCACTGGATTGGAGAAATTAGATGAGTAACCAAGGTATCCTTAATTTCATCTGAACTCTCATAGGGACGAGCATACACATTTGATAGTACAGATACTTTCGGATTGTTTAGCTTTATTGAATTTAAAGCTTCCTTGTATTCTTTTGCAGCTTCATTCATCAAAGGACTGTGAAATGGTCCTCCTATTTTTAGTGGATAAATTAAAGCGCCTTCATCTTCTAATATTTTAATTGTTTCCTTCAAAGCTTCTGTTGTCCCTGAAATAGTTGAATGATTATCAGCATTATGTGCAGATACATATACCTTTTTACCTAAGCTATTTAAACTAGTACATACATGTTGTACCATAATACTGTCTATCTCCATTACCCACAGCATGTCTCCGTCTATTTTAGCCGAATGTGCGGCAATAATCTCCTGCCTCATTTTTATTAGCTTTAATGTATCTGGAAATGATAATACACCTGCACTGCATAAGGCCGCATACTCTCCAAGACTATATCCTGCTAGAGCTTCTATCTTTGTTTCACAGTTTTCACTTAAAACTTTGTACAAAGCATAATGTAAAGTTAAAAGCATAAATTGCCCATTTTCCATCTTTTTAATTTTATCTTTATTTTTTAAGTCAAAGCATAAATCATAAACATTCTCATTAAGTACATTACTTGCCTGCTCAAAAATATCTCTTACTATTTTTGAATTGTCATATAAATCTTTATCCATACTAATTTGATTTGAACCTACACCTGGAAAAATAACTACGCTGCTATCCATCATTTTACACCTCTTGCTAATAATCCTCGGTCTATTTTACCTGATGTTGTTCTTGGCATATTATTAATCCAGATAAAATCATTTGGAATCATATATGACGGCAAGTTACTTTTTAAATAATCACGAATCCATTTTATTTCAAGCTTCTTCCTTCCAACTAAAAAAGCTTTCATCCTTACCATATTTTCGTTACTCTTATCTACTATAACAGTACATTCATCTATAGAATCTATGCCCATAATAGCTGCTTCAATTTCTCCAAGCTCAATTCTTAAGCCTCTTATCTTTACTTGATGATCCATTCTCCCTAGGAATTTAATATTACCATCCTCAAGAACCTTTGCTATATCACCTGTTTTGTATATTCTTATAGCTTTTTCGCCTATTAGCTTGGGAAATTTCTCAGCAGTCAATGCTTCATTATTCAAATAGCCTCTAGCTAAGCAATCACCTGCAATTATTAACTCACCTTCAACCCCTAAGGGCTGAATTTTACCGTCCTTCATAATAAATAGAGCTGTATTCTGAATTGCTTTACCTATTGGTATCTCAGCATCTTCTAAGCTAGAAGGACAATCAAAATATGAAACATCTACTGTGGCTTCTGTAGGACCATAAAGATTTGTTAAAGCTGTATTATTTGCTTTATACAGTAATTTATTGAATTTATTTACATGTATAGGCAGCAGTTCTTCACCACTTGAAAAAACTCTTCTTAAGGTTTTTAAATCATCTAATTCCTTCATCGTCGAAACATAATTTAAAAACCCTGATAAGGCTGAAGGTACAAAATGCATAATTGTTACTTGATTTTTATAAATTGCTTTTAT
Organism: Haloimpatiens massiliensis; assembly: GCF_900184255.1. NCBI lineage: Bacteria > Bacillati > Bacillota > Clostridia > Eubacteriales > Clostridiaceae > Haloimpatiens > Haloimpatiens massiliensis. The sequence goes on from NZ_LT854636.1 coordinate 254,656, forward strand.
TATAGCCTGAGGAAACACCTCATTTCCAGGTTCTAAAAGATAAACAGAAGCTCCTGCAAATGACCACCAAAAAAGCTCCCAAACAGATACATCAAATACATAAGGAGTTTTATGCAAAATAACATCCTTGGGGCATAAATTGTATTTCCTTTGCATCCAATCAATTCGATTGATTACAGCTTTATGTTCAATCATAACTCCTTTAGGTTTGCCAGTAGACCCTGATGTATAAATTACATAAGCCAAGTCATTTACTTTATTAATACAAGGAATGGATTTAATTTCATTACTAACCCCCTCACCTTTATCTAAAAAGAAGCGCTCTACACTGGTTTCAACTAAAGTCTCATATTTTGATAACATTAATACTAGCTTGGCTTTACTATCTTTAATAATATAATCTATCCTTTGCGGCGGATTGCTCGGCGATATTGGTAAATATGCTCCTCCAGCTTTCAATATACCTAATATGCTAATCATCATTTCAAAGGAACGCTCAAATATCATTGGAATTACATCATCTGGTCTTACCCCTTTGCCCCTTAAAAACCATGCCACCTGATTAGACTTTTCATCTAATTCCTTATAGGTTAGTTTTTCATCCTTGAATATGACTGCAACATTATCAGGATTAAGTTTTGCTTGTCTCTCAAAAACAGTATGCAGCAAGCATTCAGTGTCGTAATTAACTCTATTTTCTTCTAATTCCTTTATAATATCTTCTAAATTTAATTTATTCATAATCTATTATTTATAATTTCTCCTTAATTCTCTACCGTATTTGTTTGCAAACTTCCACCCAAGCACCATTTGATGTATTTGTGAACTACCCTCAACAACCTCAAGAATTTTAGTATCTCTATAATACCTGGCAACTTCGCTTGAGTCACAACAGCCATTTGCTCCTAAAATCTGAACAGCATTTGATGCATGCTTTGCAGCTGCTTTAGAAACAAAATACTTAGCTGACATTACCTTTTCTGCTGAATCAGTACTACCATCATCTAATGCTTCAGCCGCTTGAAGACAAAGCGCAGCAGAAGCTTGGAAGTCTACTCCCATATCTGCAATAATGGTTTTTATCATATCATGATTAATTAACGGCTGCGAAAAAGTTTTACGGCTAAGTGCATAGGCTGAAGAATTCTCTATACACCCCCTTAATATTCCCAATGCTGTAAAGGCAACACTAAGCCTTCCAAATTGTAATCCATAATTTGCGACATAGGAAAATCCAATACCTTCCTTACCAACAATATTCTCTAAAGGTATCTCACAATTGGTGAATTTAAGCTCAGCCAAATGTGCGCCTCTAAAACCTAACATGCCTTCAATCTTGATTACATTTAAACCTTCTGTTTCTTTTTCAACAATACAAGCAGTTGCTTTTCCATCTAGCTTACCAAAAACAATAAAGACATCTGCTCTGTTTCCATAGGTAATCCATCTTTTGATACCATTTATTCTTAATTTATCTCCAAAAACCTCAAAGGTTGTCTCAATACCCTTCATATCGCTGCCAGCACCTGGCTCAGTAAGAGCAAATGCTGCTATTTTTTCACCCTTTGCCATTTTAGGAAGCCAGTAATTCTTTTGAGCATCATTTCCAAACTTTAATAGCGCCTGTGATGCCATTGTATGAACATTAAATAATTCTGCTAATGATACGCTAGATGTACTTATTGCTTCATTTAATAATCCAAAAGCTTTATGATTCCACCCAACTCCACCATATTCTTTAGGTATAAGAGCACCTAAATAACCAGTGCCAGCACAATTATCAATCATATCCTCAAGTACTCCCATTTCCTTTTCCCACTTATTAGCATAAGGTTTCACATCTTTTTCAACCCATTGCTTTATTTCATTGTATAATTGTTCTAAATTCTCCTCTACCTTATAATACATATCTTCCTCCCCCAGCTTAGAAATTTTTCTTTGCTTCAATAAATTCACTAATACTATTAATAGATTTAAAATGATCAAGATCTAAATCCTCAACATTAACTTTAATATTAAATTCTTTTTCAATAAAAATCATTAATTCTATAGCAAATAAAGAATTTACAATACCTTCATTAAAAATTTCAACTTCATTGCTAATATCCTTTACCCCCTGACTTACAGACAGTAATATGATAAATTCATGATTTTATTCATAAATTAACTTGAACTTCATTATATTTGAAATGGAATAATATAAAAAAATATACTCAAAGTCTTCAAATTTGTTGAATATAAAAATATTGGAAATTAATAAATGTATAAATATCCTATAATAACTCAATATTTTTTT